>JBFFMO010001359.1:0-1428 GCA_041554035.1 Allomicrovenator sp.
CTTGAATCGAATTCACGACCGCCTGCCTCACGCCATTGCGGTGTCCTACATCACGCATTTCGACACCTTGATGAACGAACTGGCCTTCGGGCTGGGCGTGCGGACTCTTCTGGTCGAACCCCGTTTTGTAACGACTGCCCTCTTGCGAAAAGGCGATGCCTATTCGGTTCGCATGAACGTGCGTGATTCTGGGCTCGACGCGATGCCGCGTTATGGCGTGCCTGAAGCGGCCGCTGCTGGGTTCTTGACCATGGCCGGACGCATCGAAGCCCAGCTTGAAGGCAAGATTCTGGCGCAAGCCACGGGTGAGGATCTGTTCACCGTCGATGACCTGTTTGCGGCGGCCGAAAAATCACGCGTCCCGGTCATGACCGTTGACGCGCGTTCGATCACGAAACTCAACGGCAACGGCGCCGATATTTCGGGCATTCGTGAGGTGATTCGTCGACGAGGAAATGTGGTCCTGATGACCACTCGTCCCGTGGAGGTCGAGGGCACCTCGGTCACAGGCTACTGGGCTTTGAATCCAGAGACGGGTCGAATTTCTGGGTCTACTGGAGGCGGGCTGATTTCTGCGCTGAAGCCTCTTGCGGAAGGCGAAAAAGAAGGCCCGGTTGGCAAGGCCGCATTCGTCCTGATGAAACGCCTCCTGATTTTATCGGACACGACCGAAGACACCCGCGCCCACCTTGGAGCGGTGTGTTCATCACGCGCTGACTTGGTCAAAATTTCGGGCGCGTTTTGCGCCACGAAGGCCCCCTTGGCCTTACCTAAGGTCTCGGATTGTCTCAAAGACAACACTTTAACGGGCTTCGAGGTCGCCTCAGCGCGATCGTGTGAGGCTCGTACTCAAACAATGCGCTGCGGCGTGGCTGTGTCATCGGCCCTGCTTACGGGCGAACTCACAGCGCTCTATTCTGCTGCAGAAGATCCGATGGCGGTCCCAAAGCCAGCCAAAAAATCACCCGCTAAAAAATCACGTGCTTTCGGGCTGACCTGCAATTAATTTCAAAACTTCGGTCATGCCGCCTGCTTCAGCGCGATAGACCTGGGCGCTGACTCCCAGGTCTTGAACAGACGCAATCAGATAAAGGACACCCGGAAATAACGGTGTCCTTTTTTGTTTTGAATCTGTGAAAAACCAGGTTTCTAGATCGGCATGGCTTGGAGCCAAGTCGCCGTCGGGATGCGAGTGTGCAAGGGCACGAACCTCAAACCCGAGGTCTTCTATTTCGACAAATAATAGAGGATTAATTTCGAAAAAAAACGCTGGAAATTGCGCATAATTAGGCGCCAAAAACACCCGAACTTCGTCCTCACGGGACGCGATCACGCAGCACGCCTCGTGGGGATAGGCTTGCTGAAAATAAGCAGCAACCTGCGGAAAAATCGCCTCCAGCGATCTCAGCCAAATTTCGCTCGAAATAA
>JBFFMO010001360.1:0-1425 GCA_041554035.1 Allomicrovenator sp.
CGTAGGACATTCTGGTCATCAACAATGATGCACGCATCGTCTAACGAGTCGACGAAATCAACGATTGAGTCATTCATCGTGCTGCTCGTCCGAAAAAGCGCTCTACATTAAACTCAAGGGCAGGTGGCGAGTTCGAGAAGTTCGCTGCCCCTTTTGTATTGTTCCTCAGCGGGATAGCCGGTGCCCTCAAGGATGTCAAAGAGAGCTTGATGGATTTGCGGCACGGTGGCCCATTCGTCCGTGGTGTTTTCGGCGGAACAGACGAATTTTGCTTTGCCGCAAATGGTGATCGTTTCACAGATGTCGTTGCGGGCGACGGTCGTCTGCAACGTCGCTTCTCCGTAGTAGACTTCGCCTTCGATCATCACGAGCAGGACGTCTCTTGCGTCGGAATCCACGACGGCTGAATAGGGATCGGGGTCGCCACGAAAAATCGCAATGTCCGCGTGTTTCCCTACTTCCAGCGTTCCGATGAACTCAGCGAGTCCCACGACTTCGGCATTATCGCGCGTCGCCATTTCCCAGAGCTTCTTGGGGGGCAAGGTGGATTCGATATTGGTCAATTTTGCGAATTCGGCGATGTAGCGGAGTTCGGCGAGCATGTCGTCTTCACCCGAAACGGTCCAATCGGGCCCAATGCCTGTGGTTATGCCCAGTTCGAGGACCTTCTTGATGTCCAACGTGCGGCCGTAGAGGGCGATATTGCTGGAAGGAGACCACACGATTTTTGCGCCCGTCGCCTTGACCTCATCGAGTTCGGCGTCGGTCAGCGCGATGGCATGAATCAGGATCGCGGTGTCCGGGTAAAGCAGGGAGACACCCTGATGCCGGTTGGTCCGCGTGTCTCGTCCAGCAAACGAAGAGAATTCAAGCTCGATGTTATTTCCTGTGTAGCCTTCCATCATGTGGACGGCGAAGCGGGTGGCGGGCTCGAGCGGGGTTTGGAACGAGGCGAGGTAATTTGTCGCCTCGTCGTCGGTGATGTCGCGGGGGCTCGAGATCGTGGTGCGCATGTGGTCGTACTGCAGATCGTGTTCGTGGTCGGCGTTTCGAACCATGCCTTGAATGCAGCTTTGGCTCAGGCTCTGGCCCTGCATCGTGGTGGTTCCGTGCACCAGCGACCGAAGTTCCCCCCATCGTGCGCCGGGACAAAAATGTGAACCCGAAGATCGGTGATTCGAATACGGCGCGACGTGCTCCTCGTAGCTGGGATCGTCGGCCCATTGGTAGCGGTTCTCGAAGCGTCGTTGTCCGGGGTTCCATTCGGGCAGAAAGTTGTAAGGCAGGTGGTTATGGGCGTCGATAAGCCCCGGCGTGACCACACCTGTGGTGACCAACACGGTCGCGTTTGCGGCGTCCGGGTCGTTGGTGCAGTCGTCGGCAATGCAACGAATAAACCCGTCGGCCACCAGAATCTGGCCGTAG
>JBFFMO010001361.1:0-1424 GCA_041554035.1 Allomicrovenator sp.
CTTGAAGCTGTGCTCCCATCCGTGCATGAACGCGAGGCAGCGCATCAGCAGGTGGACAAGCAACCCCATCCAAATCTGCCAGCGCACGGCGTTGGCGCTGTAGCCCAGGAAGTCGGAGAGCTGGAGCGTCTGCTTGATCTCCTTGAAGAACACCTCGATGTCCCAGCGGCAACGGTAGAGTTCGGCGACCGTCCACGCGCTCCACTCCAGGTGGTTGGTGATGAAGGCGATCTCGACATCCTTGCCATTAATCTCGACCAGCGCCACGACCCGGCGCAACTCGCACGGATAGGCTTTCTTCGATGCTTCGACCACCATCTCGATGACCTCGTCGCGCAGGATGCGCTTGTGCCCGGTGGTTTCGAGGGTGCGCACCACCTTGTACTGCATGTTGTCCTTCGCCCGGCCAACCCACCAGACACCGCGCACCGTCAGCTCGAAAAGATGCTTGAACTTGTTGTAGGCCTTGTCGAACACGGCGATTTCACCGGGTTTGAGCTCGGCGCACAGGCTTTGGGTCATCGTGCTGTCGTGGTGCTTCGCCGTGTCGATGATGGCGCACCGGGGCAGGAAGCTTTGCAGGTCGAGGCGCAGGTGGCACTTGGCCGCAGCCTTGCGGCGGCGATGCTTCGCCCAGTCCATGCAGTTGGCGACGAGTTGGATCGTGGTCGAGTCCAGCGCATGGATCGTCTTGCTGAAGCGCCGGAGGTATCCGCGCCGAACCTTGCCCTTCGCGAAGCCCGGAACCGTATCCATGAGATGCTTCATCATGCTCCAGTAGAGCTCTTCGGCCATGTCCGCGTTGCGGATCTTGTTCGCGTGGCTCAGGTTGTTGCGCGATGGCGGAACCGCGCCGCGGATGGTAGAGAGCGCCGCCGCGTTCATCTGGAGCGCGTCGCACACATCGTTGAGTCCGAACGCATGGGAGAAGTGGGCGTACAGCAAAGAAACCACATGGCTCCACGGCGTGTACGTCCGGCTTTGAATGTCCACGCCATGCTTCTGCGCAAGGCTCGACACCATGTGTCCGGGAATCAGATTGCACAATTGTTTAAAGGTTGTATACCTATGTCCGGCTGGCTTGTGTTTATGTTGTTTTTTCATACCCTCCGAGTGGAGGATTTCAACGGCACATGCCAGCCTTTTTTTCAATAGCTATGGGATGACAATGGAAAATTATCTTTGTTTCACTCGGGCTGGCAAAAACGCGGAGTGGCATGTGCGGCGGTCGCAGGAGTTCATTTATGGATTGAAGGGGCTTAAACTGTGCGATGTGTCTTCTGCCTATCTCGATTCGTATCTCGACGTGATAGGCAGACACGGAGTTGGGCTGCCACTGCAGGGGGGCGGCAGCGAAACGTCGAAAGGGTCGTCGAAAGGTGCCGGTCCTCGGATTAAAGTGGCTGGTGTGAAATACCTCTTTA
>JBFFMO010001362.1:0-1422 GCA_041554035.1 Allomicrovenator sp.
CCCGTCGATGCCGCAGCCGACGTTACAGAGGATGACGTGGGAACCGACCAAGGCATGGTGGGAACGCCAGAGCTGATGATCACCGAAGTGTTCATCAACCCGTCGCTGGTCAGCGCGATCGGCAACGGTGAGATCGGTGAGTTCATCGAAATCAAGAACGTTGGCACAGCGCCAGCTGACCCCCGTCGTGCTTCGTTTCAGATCGTTGCCGACGGAGGGGAGCCGCAGACGATTTCTGTCCCTGCGCCCACCAATTCGGATCAGCTCGCGATCTACATGGATCTCCAGCCCATTCAGCCCGGCGAGTATTTCGTCTACGTGAGATTCGTCAGCGACGGGCTTCCGCTGACTACCCTGCAGCCACCCATTGCCTTTTTTGACTACGGTCGAAGCGGCGTGTTGGTTTCTTTGGCCAATTCGGGCTCACGAACGCTGACGTTGCAGTATTTTGACGGCAAGACGATTCGCACCCAGGACAGCATTCGGTGGAGTTCGAATGCGCTTCGTCCCATCACCGGAGAGCTGGACCCCTCGCTAAGCATTATTCAAGACGTGTCGCTGAGTGTGGGTCGCGATTTCGAGAATCGAGACGACAACGACACCCCCGCCAATTGGTGTGCAGAAATTACGGAAGTTGCGGGGCCTGATACCGTCTTTGCGTCGCCCGGCGGCCCCTCGATCTGCAGCCCTTAACGGGCCTTCTTTGCTGCGAGGACTTTGTTGACCTTTTCTTCGAGCACATCGAAGTCAAAAGGTTTGTCCATGTAGTCATCCGCGCCAAAGAGCGGAGAGGTAAGTTCGTTGTTCACCGGCCCGATAGCCGTGAGCATGATGATGCCTACGTCCTCGTACTCTTCGCGTGACTTCACGTACTTACAAATCTGCCAGCCGTTAAGCTCTGGCATCATGACATCCAGAATCACCAGATTGGGGCGATAGGTAATGATATTCTCGAGAGCCTCAGCTCCGTTTTTCGACTCGATCAAATCCACATCCTGTTCTTCGAAAAAGGTTCGAAGCAGGTTGCGAATCTCGTGGTCGTCGTCCGCGATCATGATCAGCGGGCGTTTACGGGTTTGAGGATCGTCGTAGGGTATTTGTTCGTCATCCGACATGGCTAGTCCTTCGGTGCTGCTGAATCACGCTTCATCATCATCGCCGAAGTCGTAGTCGTCGTAGTCGTCACGCACATGGGGTGACGCGTCTACATGACTCGCTTCGTAATCATCGTACTCATCGACACTTGCCTGCACTTCACTTACGGCAATTTTTGCCTTGGCTGGTGCCTTTGCTTTTGCAGGCGCCTTGGCTTTCGCAGGCGCTTTGGCTTTCGCAGGCGCTTTGGCTTTCGCAGGTGCTTTGGCTTTCGCAGGTGCTTTGGCTTTCGCAGGTGCTTTGGCCCTTGGTTTGGCTTTTGGCTCC
>JBFFMO010001363.1:0-1418 GCA_041554035.1 Allomicrovenator sp.
ATTACTTGCGGTGAGCCTCGCTGTTGCGGCCGGTGCTGTTGCGTGTGGTGACGACGATGAGTCGACCAACAACACCACCAACAACACCACAAACAACACGACCAACAACACCACCAACAACACGACCAACAACACGACGAACAACGCGACCAACAACACCACGAACAACGGGACCAACAACACAACCAACAACAACACCGCCACCGGCGATCCTGGCAGCGATATCGTCTATATGTCGCTTGAGTCCAACACGGGCAATGTTCTCGGCTACGCCGCCATCGAATATGACGGCATCATTAATCTGGGCGATAACGGCTACGACTCAGGCCTCAACATCGACGGAACCGAACCTGCGGTTACCGACGTCTGCCCTGAATTCACCCAAGACACCGTCACGGCCCTTGGTTGTGGAGGCGAGATTGCGGTGCGCTTTTTGGATGATGTGGGCGACCCGGTCGAATTGAGAAACGATATGCAAATTCGAGTGTTCGAGTTCGGCCTGCAATGTGCGTCCGGAACGAGCGACGACACCTACTCATTGTCGCTTTGCACCGACACCAATGCCGTGATCAACGACGGCAATCTGGCCAGTTGTGGCGCGGCGATCGGCACAGGCTCGGGCGAAACCACGATATCCGTCGATACCGCTACTGCCATGGATGTATTTGTCGCCCTGCTTACGGACACAACCACCGGCGCCGGTTGCCAATAACCTTTGCCAAGGCGCTCCCGTACTCAAAAAGCCGCGTTGACACGCGGTTTTTTTTTGGCCTACCCGGCACCCATCCCACCATCGGAGGAATCTTGCTGGTGCCACCGTGAGTTAGGTCGCCTCACTCGGCGGCGGTTCCGGCGAAACGGTCATTAGGTCCTAGGGATCTCAAACTGAGCCACAGAAATACGTTTTTTTGTCGTGCCGACAGATTGGCCCGCAAAGTAAATCCAGGACCACTCTGATGCATGTGTAAGTTGTCCGGTCTCGGCCAAGAAAAGGAGAATCTATGAGCAAGCTGATCTGTATCTTGCTCTCGTTATCCGGTGTTGGTTCTCGGGTGTGGTGGGAAAATCGGAGTGACTTTCAGGAATCCGCTAATGCCCCGATTCCACTCGTAGCAGGTCAGATGCAGGCAAAGGTTTTTGAATTCGGCAGGCAGTGCCCGACGTCATCTTCAACCGATCCCTATGAAGTTTCGTTGTGTAACGACCTCGATGCGGTCAGCCAAAATGACGACCTTTCGAGTTGTGGCGCGGCGCTAGGCAGCGGTTCCGGCGAGACGATAATCAGGCTTTAGGATCGTGGAAGAGCCCCAATCGCAAGAATCTACTGCGCCATCGTCGTCAAAACCCAGAACGGAATCAGGGTCGCGATCATCGCCCGAAAGAACGTGAGTTCAAATCGAACCTGCGTGGCTAAGAAC
>JBFFMO010001364.1:0-1417 GCA_041554035.1 Allomicrovenator sp.
CATGGTCGGGATCGCGGGTTCCGATCATGCCGATTCGTTGGGAAGTTGGTAGAGGTCCACGCCAGTACACGAACTCCGGCGGATGGGTGAGTTCATGGAAAACGTCTGGATATTCGGGGTCTCCGCGCTGGATAAGTCGCGTGTCGTCCGGGAGGGCTGCGAGTTCTGCTTCATACGCCCCGGGCCAATCGATTTGTGCGTGGCGCTCGGAGGGAGAACGCAGACGCGAGCGCCAAAGGCCCCATTCTTTTGCACGATCTCGCTCGACCAAAATAACCTCCTCTAAAGTTGAGGGGTTATCGGTCAAAGCGGTCTGATTGTTGCGAAATGGGAGGGGAAGAGTCTAAGGCGTTGAAACGCCTAGTGTTCTACGCGCGCCAGGATGACGGTGATGTTGTCCGCGCCGCCGTTTGCGTTCGCCCGATCGATGAGATTCCGAGCCAGCTGTTCGAGGTCCATGGTCTCCCTTACGGCCACGAGTATCTCGCGGTCGGGAACCATGTCGCTCAAACCGTCGGAGCAGAAAATGAAGAGATCTCCGGCTTCGACATCACGGTAGGAAACGTCGACTTCCACGTCGTCAGTCAGCCCGCAAGCGCGCGTAATCACGTTCTTGTACGGGAAATGCTCGACGTCTTCAGCCCGCAGAATTCCCATGCGCACGTATTCGTTGGCGAGTGAATGATCTTCGGTTTGTTGCTCAAGGGTGTCGTTCCGAAAGCGGTAGACGCGCGAATCACCGATATGGGCGAGATAAACGCCTCGGTCGGTAAAGAACCCGGAGACGATTGTTGTTCCCATTCCGCGGTAGAGTTCACTCGCAGAAGCAGCTTGGAAGACGGAGCGGTTGGCGGTCCGGATGGCCTTAACGAGACGGTACTCGTCGAGCCGCATCTGACGGTCACCTTCGACGAGAATCTCGTCACCTTCACCATCGACCGAGGTTTCACGGTAGTATTCGCAAATCACCCGGATAGCCATGGCGCTTGCGACTTCTCCCGACCGATGACCACCCATTCCATCGGCCACGACGCATAAAGCTTCGTCGCCTTCAGAAAGGTAGAAATCGTCCTCATTATGCTCGCGAGCAATGCCCACGTCGGTCATGCCAGCACAGACCAGTTTCATCAACGCACCTTGCGACCGAAATCAGACAACGGACATAACGGTCATGCCCGCTATGCCCAACAAAAAAAAACGACAGGCATTAAGGAGTTTTTCCAATAGGAGTATAGAATTGCACTGAGGTTGTGGCAAGCACAAGACTCAGAGGTTCCCCGTATCGAACCCTTCACGCACCGCGGTGAAGTCTGCCGCGAAAGGTGAAGACTGTCCACCTTCTGAATTCTGGAGGAATCCCGTGAACTTGCCGTCTTCGATCTTGTCGGCAAATCCGTCGGAGTCTTCTTCGATGAGG
>JBFFMO010001365.1:0-1417 GCA_041554035.1 Allomicrovenator sp.
AAGGCAATGAACGTGAGGTTCACTGAAGTCAACATGAGTTCGATGCACATACACACCGTGATTGCATTCCGGCGTACCAGAACGCCCGCCATACCCACAAAAAATGTGATGGCGGCCAAGATGAGGTAATGCGTGATGGTAATCATAGGTGTCTCAGAGTCGTTTCTTAGCGATGACCACAGCCCCGACGATCGCACCCAAGAGCATTAAAGCTGTGAGTTCGAAGGGCACGACAAAACGGTTAACCAGCAAGAGGCTCATGGGCTCGGCGGTTCCAAACGATGCAGGCTCAGGATGTTCAGGAGTGCCGCCGCTCAACATGGTTGGTACCACGGTCGGAGCGCTCGGATCGACCGGACGATATTTGCCGTCCGATGATTTTGCGGTTCCAGCTGACCATTTGGTGACTTTGGCCTTGAAGCCTTGTTCAAGCGAGGCCTCGTCGAGCGCGCCGTAAAGGCCCGGCACTCGGGATGGTACGGCGACCAGAGTGTCTTCGGTGCTTCCCACGGAAGCCGCTTGGACGGCGTTCATGTCGACGATTTTGCTCAGGGCAGTTCCCATCATGACCATCAGAGACATGCTCAAGATGATCGCGACCGCATGATGCGTTCGGATGGTGATGACCTCGTTTTCTTCACGCAGATTCAACAGCATGATGATGAACATGAACAGAACCATGATGGCCCCGCCGTACACCAAGATCTGGATGATCGCCATGAAGTGCGCTGAAAGCAGCACATAGAGGCCGGCAAAAAAGAAGAAGTCGAGGATGAGCGCGATCGCGCTGTAAAGCGGAATCCGGAGCACCACGACGCCAACGCTCGATACGAGTGCACCGAATGCGAAGATGTAGAAAAAGATTGTTGTTGCGTCCATGGACACTCCCAGTGGCCCGACAGAAATAGAGGACCTCAAACCGTGCAGATTCCCACTACACGTGGGTTTGCGGCGCCCACAACACTCAGCCGAAAGCTGAGGTCAATTATCTCATTTTATACTGAAGGTAAAGGTTCAACTCAGGCATCAGCCTGGTGTGTTTGCGCCCGTGGCTTACCGGCCTTCGCTTTCGAATCGCGAATCGACCACGCAGGGTGAGGGCAACATTGAAGCTTCACGTGTTCTTCGAATTCCGAGCGGAACGTCTCAAGGTAACTTCGAACCGGAATCGCGACCGAGTCTCCAAGGGCGCAAATCGTGTTCCCTTCGATGTTGTCCACGACATCCATCAGGAGGTCGAGGTCTTCCATCCGACCGTGGCCGGCCTCGAGCGCACCCAAGACTTTCGCGGCCCAGCCAGTTCCTTCACGGCATGGGGTGCACTGACCGCATGATTCGTGATGGTAGAAATGGGCGAGTCGCGACGCGATCCGAACCATGCAAACGCTCTGGTCCATGAAGGTGATGCAGGCGGTGC
>JBFFMO010001366.1:0-1416 GCA_041554035.1 Allomicrovenator sp.
GAGGCGGCGTGCCGTCGTAACCGCGGTGCCAGAAGGCAAAAGCCCCGTCGATCATGGCCTGGGTATTTAGAAGAATTTGGGCATCTAAAAAGACTTCCGGTTCCACGTCGGGCGGGATTTCACTTGGTGGCCAGCTTGTGTACGGAAAGGCCAGAGCCCAGCCATATGCCATCGGAAATCGCCCACGGACCGGCCCAACTAGGCGTGTACACGGAGCGCGAAACTTTGTGACCAGAGCTTCGAGCTGCTTCTTCACCTGTTCGATCGGTGTTTGTTTCAGACGCTCACGTTTTTTGCCCTTTCCGCGATACCACGTGCCATCAGGGTCGCGTTTGACGCCTTTGCCTTTGCACTCCAGGAAGAGCATTCCTTTTTCTGGATGCAGAATGATGAAATCTACCTCGCCTTGTTCGGCGTGGGTCGGTTCGATGAAAGGCATCGCAAAATAGACAAAATAATCGTCAGAAAGGCCGTGGTTGAGCGCACTAAACAAGTCGCGCTCAGACTCAGTGGCCTTGACGTCCAGGGGGATTTCGCGGGGAAACATCTGAGCCAAAATCTTCACTCGTGTCGGATGGCGGCATCGTCGCGCACTGTTTGGCCGTCGGCAATCGAGAACACCCATGCGTGCTGCCTCGCCCCTTGACCATACCTGCGCAAAGTGAAAGATTACGCGCCTTCCAAGCATTGCCGAGGCTCGCATGGCGGATACCATCGAAGAAATTGTCGAAGAGATCGAAGAACTGAGCGAACAAGCTGAATTCAAGAAGGCGGAAGCCGTTTTGGAGAAGGCGTTTGAGAAGTTCGGAAGGGTCGCAGAATTGGTGCTTACGCAGGCTGAAATGCTTCTGGAGCAAGAAGACTACGACGGTGTACTCGCGGCTGTGGCCGAGGCCGAAGCGGTCGAAGACGCCGAAGACCGCGGTCAATATCTGGCGGCTCGAGCTTATGCTCAGTTCTACAAAGACGAAGTCGATCAGGCTCGTAAGTCGTTCAATGAATCGGTGAAGGCCGATCCCGAGTTGTTCTCGGCGATCGTGGGCCGCGCCATGATTCATGAGCATATGGGCTTCTACAACGCAGCCATGCTCGACACGGAGCGCGCCATTTCGATGGACGCAACCGAAGGACAGCCTTTTGCGATTCGCGGTTCGATTCATCTTCGATTTGGACGCGGTGAAGAGGCTGAAAAAGACCTCACGCTCGCCGTTGCGGCCAACGAATTTGACGAGGAATCTCGCCTGAATCTGGCTCGCATCAAAGCTTTGAAGGGTGACCGCCCAGCTGCGATGGAACTCCTTGAGGTTCTGGTCGAAGACGGCGACGACGTCGATTATGTGGCTCCGGCCGCTTTGTTGCGCTCTCAGCTTTCGTTGGCTCTTGGCAGCTACGACGCAGGTCTGGAAGACGCCGATC
>JBFFMO010001367.1:0-1415 GCA_041554035.1 Allomicrovenator sp.
ATCAATAGAGACATGACCTTAAGATTATTGACTCGGGCGGGTGACGAAAAAGCGCATCGCCAGAAAGACAAAACAGCCTGATCCTGCCCTACTGGAGCCCTTAATGAAATTTCGCTTTCCCATCGTCATCATCGACGAGGACTTCCGTTCAGACAACTCCTCTGGCTTGGGCATTCGTGCCATCGCTGAAGCCATCGAGAGCGAAGGCTTTGAGGTGCTGGGCACAACCAGCTACGGAGATCTGTCGCAGTTTGCGCAACAGCAATCCCGCGCAAGTGCATTTGTTCTGTCCATCGACGACGAGGAATTCACGCCTGGACCCGATCTTGATCCGGCAGTGTTGAACCTGCGGTCCTTCATCGAAGAGGTGCGTTGGAAAAACAACGATGTGCCGATCTATATCTACGGCGAAACCAAGACGAGCCGCCATCTGCCCAACGATATCTTGCGCGAACTTCATGGGTTCATTCACACATTTGAAGACACGCCGGAATTCGTCGCCCGTCATATCGTCCGTGATGCCAAGGCCTATCTCGAAGGTATCCAGCCGCCGTTCTTCAAGGCGCTGCTCGATTATGCTGAGGATGGATCTTACTCATGGCACTGTCCGGGGCACTCGGGCGGTGTCGCGTTTCTGAAAAGTCCGATTGGGCAGATGTACCACCAGTTCTATGGCGAAAACATGCTGCGGGCAGATGTGTGCAACTCGGTCGAGGAACTTGGCCAATTGCTTGACCACAACGGGGCCATCGGCGCGTCCGAGCGCAATGCGGCAAGGATATTCAACGCCGATCACTGCTTTTTTGTCACAAACGGTACCAGCACGTCAAACAAGATGGTCTGGCACCATACGGTCGCCCCGGGCGACGTGGTTGTGGTTGACCGAAACTGTCACAAATCCATTCTGCACAGCATCATAATGACGGGTGCTATCCCGGTTTTCATGAAACCGACACGCAACCACTATGGCATCATCGGGCCAATCCCGAAGGCCGAGTTCGAGATCGAGGCGATCAAGGAGAAAATTCGCTCGAACCCGCTGTTGGCGCATGTGGATGCGGACACGGTCAAGCCGCGCATCATTACACTCACGCAATCGACCTACGACGGGGTTTTGTACAACACCGAGACGATAAAGGACATGCTCGACGGCTATGTCGAGAACCTGCATTTCGACGAAGCATGGTTGCCTCACGCAGCGTTCCACCCGTTTTATGGCACCTTCCACGCCATGGGGCGCAAGCGCGACCGACCGAACCATTCGGTGACCTATTCGACCCAGTCAATCCACAAGCTGCTGGCCGGGATTTCGCAGGCGAGCCATGTTCTGGTCCAAGACAGCAAAGAAACCAAACTGGACCGGCATCTGTTCAACGAGGCGTATCTCATGCACACCTCGACCAGCCCTCAATACA
>JBFFMO010001368.1:0-1413 GCA_041554035.1 Allomicrovenator sp.
CGCGGAGTAAATCGTGCAGAGAATCTGGAATATTGTAGACAACCTGTCGCCCGTCTTCCTGATTCTGCTGGCGTGGATTCTTCTCGCGCCTTGGCCGATGGGGCCTGAGCCCCATCTGGTCGAGAAATACCACATGCTGATGAGCGGAGAGCTCTCAAGGCCCATCGATATCTTCGATGTGCTCTGGCATGGTTGGCCGCTGGTTGTTGGGTGTTTATGGGTCTATCGTTGGATCTTGCGCCGAAAGGGCAAGACCGACGCCTAGGCCTTGGGCGTATCGTCCGTCTTCACAGCCCGGGCAGGGCGCTCGATGATCCGTCGGCGCCGCTTTTCTTCGACAAAGCTGTAGATGCTCGTAACGAGCAGTGAAACCGTTACGAAGATCATCGCGATCGGCATCCAAATTCCAATCTCTTTCGAAATGACGACCCGACGAGGGTCGCTCGCATCGTAGTAAACCAGAATTGAGCGTTTGCCGTCCTTGTCGTCGCGTATCAACGCGGCGATCTCGTCATGGGTGTTCGACAAGCGTGTCAATCGGTTATCGCCCGTATACTTCGCATCATTGACAACATACTTGAATTTCACCACTTGGGATGAAGGCCCTTTCTGGTGCTTTTGTTCGTGGAACTCCACGATCTCGGCCCGTGTTGACGTGAAGCTATCCACGTCACCACGAAGCGCCAATTCCTCGATTGCCGCAGGCACCGCCAGAACCGCCAATGCGAGGCCAACAAGAAGTGCCAGGTAGGGTGCGATCTTAGCCATGTTATTCCTCGTCAGGCAGAATGGATTCCGTGCCTGGTTCCCATCGGGTCATTTTATCCAAGAGGTCCACGATGATCGTATTCAGGTCTCCCCGATTTGGAAGACTCGCCATCATTCCGTACATCGCAGCCGTGCGGGTTGGGAGGCCTTCGCCCATGCCCATCATCGAGACACCAAACTCGGTGGCTTTTGTGGCCACCGGTGCGGGTAGGACTTTCAGCAAGCCGCGCATCACGGTGTTTTTGATCTTCTCTTTTCTCGCGGCATCGGCGTCGAAGTCCATACGAGCCTGAACCGTGCATTCTGCCAGGTCCTTGAGGAAATCATCAGCCGCCGAAATATGGCCCTGATTGATCGTCAAATGCAGGCTTGACGGAGATTGTTGGCGGTCCAAATGCCAGCCGCGCTCCGACATGTTGTCGCCGACTTCGTAGATATCGATGTCGTCGCGCGTGGAGGCAACGCACATCACACTCATGTGCGGTCGTCCCAAGATTTGAAGGCCATCGATCGCGTTGATTCCGTCGCGCAATTTGATGGTCGTATCCATGACGCGTGTCGTGATCTCGACATAACCTTCGAAGCCCAGGCGATGCATGATTGCCCACGCTGCCGCAATGGCGCCGCCTGGACGCGTGCCCGTCA
>JBFFMO010001369.1:0-1412 GCA_041554035.1 Allomicrovenator sp.
GGAGGTCAGGTCTCGGGAGGTCAGGTCTCGGGAGGTCAGGTCTCGGGAGGTCAGGTCTCGGGAGGTCAGGTCTCGGGAGGTCAGGTCTCGGGAGGTCAGGTCTCGGGAGGTCAGGTCTCGGGAGGCCAGGTCTCGGGAGGTCAGGTCTCGGGAGGTCAGGTCTCGGGAGGTCAGGTCTCGGCGCTCGCGGCGATGCAAATCGCAGGCGGGCAGGATGCCCGCGCACCAATCACAACACCTACGCGCCCGAAACCCGAAGCCGCCAACGGCGGCCCTGCGCGCCTGAAACCCGACAACCTGAGACCCGAAAACCCGGCGCTCCTGAAACCCGAAACCGCCGACGGCGGAACGCCAGTCGGCCCCACGCTCGATTTTGACCAACTCAAGATCCACGCTTCAGGCCATATCTCGGAAATCTACGGCGAGATGTTCAAGGTTCAGGAAACCCACCCGCGCCAGGTGCGCATGCCTGAGCCGCCGTTGCTGCTGGCCGACAAGGTCACCGGCATCGATGCCGAGCTTGGCACGATGGCTCAAAAAGGTACGCTCTGGAGCGAGACTCTGGTCACACCAGACCGCTGGTATTTGTCCGACGGACACGTCCCCGCTGGAATTTTAATTGAGTCCGGCCAAGCCGACTTGATGCTGATTTCGTATCTAGGCGTGGATTTCCTGAACAAGGGCAAACGCATCTATTGCCTGCTCGGCTGCGAGCTCACCTATTACGGCGGCCTGCCCAAAGTCGGCGACAACCTCGTCTACGATATCCACCTCGATGGCCACGCAGCACAAGGCGAAACTCGCCTGATGTTCTTCCACTCGGATTGCCGCGTGAACGGTGAAGTCAGGCTTTCGGTTCGAAAGGGCCAGGCTGGATTTTTCACCGACGAAGAATTGGCGAATTCCGAAGGTTGTCTGTGGAAACCAGAGACTCAAGAGATCGTCGCAAACCCACGTTTGGACGCACCTTTTGTCAATTGCACTAAAAATAGTTTCACAAAAGAAGACATCCGCGCCTTTGCCGACGGCCGACCCTGGGATTGTTTTGGTCCCGGTTTCGAATGGGCACAAACCCATACCCGAACGCCCAAAATTCAGGGCGGACGCATGGTGTTCTTGGACGATATCGACGTGTTCGACACCAAGGGTGGACCTTGGAAACGCGGTTATTTAAAATCGACCGTGAACGTCGACCCCGACCACTGGTTCTTTAACGGCCATTTCAAAAACGACCCCTGCATGCCGGGAACCCTCATGTTCGAGGGCTGCCTGCAAGCGATGGCATTTTATATTTCGGGCCTTGGATACACGATGGAACGCGACGGCTGGCGCTTTGAGCCCGCCGAAGGCGAACCCGTCCAATTGGTCTGTCGTGGCCAGGTCACACCAAAATCAAAGGTTTTGACCTACGA
>JBFFMO010001370.1:0-1412 GCA_041554035.1 Allomicrovenator sp.
CGCACCAATAAACGCCTGAGAGAATGGGTGGACGAGCGAGAACGCGGGTTCACTTCCGACCCAGCTCAGGTGGTGGCGACTGAGCATCGAACAGGCACGATCGGTGTGGTGGCGATGGATACCGCGGGGCGAATTGCTGCCGGGACCTCCACGGGCGGTCGTGGTTTTGAACGTGTCGGTCGCGTGAGTGATTCGGGAACGCCAGCCGGAAATTACGCGACCGAAAACGTCGGAATCTCCTGTACCGGGATCGGCGAGGATATCCTCGATGAAGGGTTGGCCGTGCGTGTCGCGGTCAGGTTCGAAGATGGAATGACTCTGGTTCAGGCGATGGAAAAGAGCATGCAGGACTCGGTGAAACGAGGTCGAATGCTTGGAGCGATTGCGATTTCAAGAGACGGCGAGGTCGTGTGGGGCAAAACCACCGACTTGCTGCTCGCGGCGTGGGACGCGGGCCACGGTGTTCACGACTGTGTGGATGCCGTGCCGGGACCGACCACCCAACAAGTTGGAGGATGAGATGAAATGGATTATTGCGGCACTTATGTTGAGCTTTGTTCCTGCTGCCGCTTTGGCCTGCGAGTGCCAGGAATTGTCGGCGGGAGATGCAGTCGACCGAGCGGATATCGTGTTTTATGGCGAAGCACTCGAAAGCGACGATGGCGCGAAATTTAAGGTGATTCAGCGCTATAAAGGAAAGTGGAGGAAAAAGTCGGAGCTTTCTGAGCCCCGGGATAAATGCGATTTTTCGAATTTTGAACCGGGGAAAAAATACCTGGTTTTTATCGAGAAAGAAAAAAAGAAAACCTACGCGTCGACCTGCATGGGAACCAGAGAACTAAGCTATGAGCCTATTTCTCCGGTGATGCTCAATCTTGCTGAAACACCGCAATACGGGGTCAACAAGAAGACCCGTTATAAAATGCAGGTTTTGCGCGACAAGATGATCGACCAGGCCACGAGCATCCTGGAAAAAGTCGTGCAACGGTGTCAGCCCACCGTTTGGAAGTCTAAAGAACCAGGGAAGGGCCATATTGAAGTGCGCTTCGACCACACCGAGGGTCGGCTTTTTAGCGCCGAAATCCTGCGCTACGAGTCGTCAGACGATTCGTCGCCCGAAGAGGTTCGGGCCTGTTTGGTGGAACAACTTTCTGAACGAAAATTTCCCAAATTCCAAGGTGGCCCATTCAGCATCCAAGCCTATCTGATTGTCGACCGCGTTGACGCGTCGATGGTCCGCCGCAAAGCGTCGGGCTCGGTCGTGAAGTTCAAGTCGAACGACCGGCCGACAGATTTTGAAGTGATCGATTGAGAGACTCCCACAGAACGTCGACATGCTCTTCGCGCGTTCTCCACTGCCCGATGCTGACCCTAATCGTATAAACGTCTCTCAGGCGCGTATGGGTCATGTA
>JBFFMO010001371.1:0-1411 GCA_041554035.1 Allomicrovenator sp.
AGGAGCCCAATCGAGCTGAGCGCAAATACAAAATACCCAAGACGTAACGTCAAAATTAAACTCTCAAAAAAGTCACCAGGCCGTAATTGGTCATCAAAAACGATTATGGCTCCCGCGCAGACTGACAGGTCGTTTCGCAATAGTCGATCGACCACGCAAATCGGTTGACCGCGCCCACGTGGCTCAAGCCAGGGCGAGCCGGGAATGATCGTCAGTTGGAGGCCCTGGGTGAAACAATCGGCAGGCAAACCCGAAACCTTGTTCCCGCATTGGGAATAGATTCGACATGGATTTCGCCACCATGCGCCCGCAGAATGCCTTGCACCGCCGACATACCAAGGCCGCGGCCCGAGGTTTTGGTTGTGAAAAACGGGTCGAAGAGTCGTGTTTGAATTTCGTTGGACATCCCACACCCCGTGTCTTCGACGGTCAGTCGGATGGATCGTCGGTTCGGTCCGGGGCCATCGACTTCGGAAACGCCGACCACGATGCGACCGGGCCTTCCTTCCAGCGCTTCGGAGGCGTTCGTGAGCAAGTTCATCACGACCTGGATGATCTGCGTTCGGTCGACCACAATAGGCTGGACGGCATCAAGATTGAGTTCAATCGTTGCATTCGATGCGGTGACCGTTCCGAGCATGCTCACGACCTCGCGCACGAGGTCATCGAGCCGGACCGATTGTGGTGGGTTCTGGCGTTCGCCTGAGTACGTCAGTAGCTGCTTCGTGAGTTCTGCCGCCTGCACCGCGAGGGTCTCAATGCTCGTGATTCCCCGAGAAACGCTTGTCAGTCCGGGGGGAAGATCGAATCGAATCAGATCGATTTCACCCAAAATTCCAGTCAGGAAATTGTTGAAATCATGGGCGACACCACTTGCGAGGATGCCGAGGCTTTCGAGCTTCTGGGTTTGAAGAAGCTTCAGTTCCAGGGCGTGGTGCTGGTTTTCGGCTTCGATTTGTTTTGTGATGTCGACGACATAACCAAGGAAGTGGGTTGGCTCCATGTCGTCGCTGTCACGGATGATATGGGTCATATCGTAGAGCCATCGTGTCGATCCATCGGCTCGTGTGATTCGGTAAGGTTCGTGCACAAAGGTGCTTTCGGACGACGAGGCGGCTTCGGCGACCTCGGACGAGACTCGTTCAATATCTTCGGGGTGGACCAACTCGGCGTACACGGCTTCACCGCTCAGGAATTGTTCCGCGCTGTAGCCAAATACCTCGTCAGCGTTGGGCGAGACGTATTCCACGGGCCATCCGGGCAGGTTTTGCCAGCGGAATACCACAACGGGTCCGCGCGCAAAGATTTCAAGTTCACTCCATTCGGCGGCGGATTTGGGCATGGATGGGGTCCCTGTGAAGTCTGTATCCCTTTTATTCTGAACGAAGTTGCGATGAACCTCTAGCAGAAT
>JBFFMO010001372.1:0-1411 GCA_041554035.1 Allomicrovenator sp.
AATCCATGTTTTGAGCTGGTTTGAACCAGGATCATTCGCACGGCGTCGACATGAAATGAGAGCAACACAGCCGAATATACGATCGAACACGCCATGATGGGCGAAGTGGCCAGCCACAGGCGGCGGGTGACGGTCGGTGCATCTTTGGTGACGAGCGCGTTGCTCGTTTTGGTGGGGTCCAAAACAAAGGAGGCCATCGCAGCATAAAACGCGATGGGCAACACCATGATGCCAAGGAATACCGCCAACGAGAGCAGGCTAGTCGACCAGAAGTAGACAGAACCCACGTAGGCCGCGAGTGCGCCAAGTCCTTGGGTCACCAGGATTGCAATCCAGTATCGAAGAGGAGCTCGTTGGGCCATGCCGCATGGTACGGGGCGAAGCTAAACTTCTCAAGGCTTGGTGGGCGTCACGTTTAGATTTCCACGAAGGACGATCGCGTGAGAGTCAGCCGTGAGCGCACTGCCTTTCAAAGTCGTTTTTGAGCCAGGAATCTCGATGATATTTTCGGACAACGACTTCGCCAAAACGCGCCGTCCCTCGCCCACGAAGCTCGCCGCGCTCCAGTTGGCCATCGCCAGAACAAGGCCTGGAAGTGACGAGTCCGTGAGTTCCACTGACTTCACATCCATCGAAAATTTGTTGTTGGCCAGGCCCATGGATGCGACCGCCTCGGCGTCGACCCAATAACATTTTCCGTCTTCCGGCATATTTGAAAGGCGGAATTTGAGCGAGGTGTCATCGGCTGTTTCGCCAAGCGTGAAGCTCTGCAAAGTTACATGCAGCGGTCCAGTCGGGTTGTCTTTGCCGTTATCGGTGTATCGTCGCGCGATTTTCGACGCCTTCAGAGCGGCCTGAAGCGCCGGGACCAAAATCGAGGGAGATATCGAGATCGCGGCGTTCTGATTCGCCGTGAGGTCGAGGATGGGCGGAACGGAGTCTTCCGCGGCAAGGTTGCTTCCAAATCCCAGGTAGACAAGACCCTTTGCAGCGTCCGTTTTGAGGTCGGTTGGGAAAATCTCGAGCCCCTCAACCCCCAGACCGGGGCCGTTAAACTCAAGCAGGGTCACCGCGCCAAGCTTGGCAGCGACCGCCTTCATGAGCTTTCCTGAGAGGGGACCTTTCAAAACGTTGGCCCAGGTCGGAGGAAGCTGTGCCACCTGCGCATCGAGGCTGGATTTTCCGATCTCCGCCATCTTCTCAAGATTCAGTCGGACCTCGCTATTTCCTTTGTCATTTCGCGCGAATTCGACCGGTGCGACCAATGAAAACGTTCCATTCAGCGGCACCCGTTGAATCGGCAAGATGGGGACTTTCACGGACAGAGTTCCGTCGAGTTTTCCCGCCACACGCAGGCAATGGTCGCATGCTTTGTCGGCATAAACGGCAAGGTCGGCTCCTGCGCCATCGG
>JBFFMO010001373.1:0-1405 GCA_041554035.1 Allomicrovenator sp.
CGATCCAGCGCATGCAATGGTGAATTCGGCCTGGCCCCAAACGAGTCTGAGCAATGATGAAGCCCGCGTTTTCCGCCCCAAGCAGATTCGTGGCTGGCACTCTCACGTCGGTGTAGCGCATCTCAGCATGGCTTGCGTAGTCGTCGCCGGGCTCTCCCATGACCGAGATATTACGCACGAGCTCAACTCCTGGGGTCCCCATCGGAACAATGATTTGCGACGCTCGGGCGTAGGGGTTCTCGGCGTCCGGACTTGTCACGGCCATCACGATCGCAAATTCAGCTCCGTCAGCTGACGACGTGAACCACTTGTGACCATTGATGACATAATGGTCACCCTCGAGCACTGCCTGCGTGTCCAAAAAAACCGGATTCGATCCGGCGTTTTGCGGCTCTGTCATCGAAAAGCAGCTTCGGATCGAGCCAGAAACCAAAGGGGCGAGGTAGGTCGATTTTTGCTCCTCGGTGCCGAATTCCGCGAGGATCTCCATGTTGCCCGCGTCTGGTGCCTGGGCGTTGAACACGTAATGCCCGAGTGGACTCATGCCGAGGGCCTCGCTGATCGGTGCGAATTCGGTCAACGAAAATCCAGCTCCTCCATGTGCGGCCGAGACGTGCGGAGAAAAGTACCCAAGGCGTTTTGCCGCGTCCCGAAGCCGACCAAGCTCTGGCAACGATTCTTTGAATCCCCTCGCGCGAACCTGCGCTTCCAACGGATAGACTTCCGCCATCAGGAAGGCTCGTATCTCTTCGACTGCTGTTCTCACGCGTTCAGAATGTTCAAATTCCACAAAAGCCTCTGGGTTCCAGAATCGTGGCAGGGTATCAGCCCAACCCGCTGCGTGCACGTGACGGTTGGCGTGATGCGAGCCACAGGTTAGGCTGAGAACAACCCTATTCTTAAGGAATTCCACATGTATCGACTCATTCCAATCCTGGCATTGTGGATGGCTGGGTGCGCGCCCAGCGTTGAACTGAGCCGATCTGGCAAGAAGGTGGAATTGCTCACGCAATCGGATTTGGGCAAGGGAGCGATGTCTTGCCAGCAGCAGGCCGAATTTGAAGTGGTGACCCGCGCCATCGAAAAACCCGCGTCGCGCGGAACCGTGGGGCAAATCAAGGCCAGAAACGCGACGGGAAAGAAGGGTTTCAGCCATGTTTTGGTTTGGCCCGGCAGTCCATTTACGTGCGACCGCGAAGGCACCGAAACCGAAGTCGGCACCTACGAATGCGAACGTGTGCCAGCCTCCGCCTACGACTGCATTCTTGGTAGATAACCACCATGAAACCCATTCTCACTCTGCTTTTCGTGTTGGGCATGACGTGTCTGACCGGCTGTGACTCAAAACGGACGGATTCCTCGGCGTTGGCACTTTCCGAAGCCGATCGGCGTACCAAGGTGGAAG
>JBFFMO010001374.1:0-1401 GCA_041554035.1 Allomicrovenator sp.
GCATTTTTGTCGCTGAACACGTCGCGCTCCTGCGACACGCCAGCCACGATGTCGACGTGTTGACCTGGGCCTCAACCAATCTGGCGGCCCAGCCTGGCGTCCAATACGTCCGATATGCACCTGCGGCATTTCAAACGCTATTTTATGGAGCGGGAGCCCCAGAAAACCTGCAAATGCCAGCCAAAGCGTTGCTTGTTCCTCAGGCGATGGCGGCGATGCTGCGTGCAGGCCTGAAGGCGGCCCGTGGGGCCGATCTGGTGATTGGACACTGGCTGGTACCCGGAGGCTTGATTGCCCGACAAATTGGCCAACGACTTCAAATCCCGAGCCTCGTGATTGGCCATTCTGGCGGCGTCCACGCGCTTGGTCGCCTTCCCGCCGCAGCTGGACGACGACTTGCCCAAAGAATCTGCATGGGGCCACTCACGCTGCCCAGCCTGCCGCTCAAGGCGAAACTCGACCGCGTGTTGGGTGCTGAGAGCCATGCCCGCATCTTGTCGATGGGTTTTCATGCGTCGGAAGGCTCGGAAGACAAAGTTCCTCGTGGCCTTTTCATGGGACGCCTTGTTCCGATCAAGGCGCCCCAGGTGGTGATTGAAGCTGCCGCGCTGTCTGGCGTTCATGTCGATATTGCAGGTGATGGCCCCCTGCGAAAAAAACTCGAGGAACTGGCCCACGATTTGGATGCGCCCGTGACCTTTCACGGCGTGGTGGGTGGCCCCCATAAGGCTGAGTTGATGGGCCGTGCGTCGGCTTTCGTTCTGCCTTCAACACGCATCAAAGATCGGCATGAAGGCATGCCTGTGTCGTTGCTGGAAGCAGCCGCAAGTGGTGCCATTCCCCTGCTTGGGGACCTGCCGGGTACCGAGTCGTTCACTCCAGAGGCCTGGCAAACGCCAACCACCGCAAACGACTGGGCAGCGGCCCTGCTTCATGCGACCACGCCCCTGCCCTCGTTGCGCGAACAGGTCATGAAACACGCAAAATCGAACACATGGGACGCGCTCAGTGAGCGCTGGATTTCATCGATTTCCGAAGCCGTCGAAGGGCCCCTCGGGCCAGGATTCCCGAAATCGGCCGAATAACTCGATGAACGGCCAACCCTGAAATCTCGTCGGCATAAACGGGCGCCACCGTGACTTCGACGATGCGAAAGCCGGCCTCACCCAGACGAAGGACCATGTCGTTTGGATAACCGTATCGAGGGTAAAGATCCCCCAGCGGCAGTCGTCGCGCGGCATCCGCACTCAAGGCTGTGTACCCGCATTGAGCGTCGTCGAGCCCCGGGTAGCCGGCAATCAAGCCTGTGAGCCGCGCCAAGAAGCGTGTTCCTACCCGACGCACCACGGGCATGTGTTGGGCGTTTGGATGAATCAAACGATTGCCCTTCACATAATCGGC
>JBFFMO010001375.1:0-1394 GCA_041554035.1 Allomicrovenator sp.
CCTCCGAATTTCAGCGACCACGATCGGATTCCAAGAATCACCCCGATTGGGGCGCCTCCAGGGGTCATTCGAGCCACCCACATGACGCATCGGCCGTTTGGATCGAGAGATTGTTCGACGACTTCGCCGGCGAGCACGTTGAGATCTTGGGCCGCGGGCGTCATTCCGAGGTTCGCCATGTCCTGCTGAAATAGCAGGCTGATGGCGAGGACATCGCTCGATACCGGATGTTCGACAACAACTTGACCCATCTTTCTTGCCCTATTCTGAGACGACCCTCGCGAAGTTCAGCCTGCCAGTGAAGTGGTCAGACGAAAAGCCAAGATTCAAAGTTCGTGGACGACGGGGACGACAACCGGCTTTTTGTCTGCGCGTTTTCGGAAAAATCGTCGAATCGAAGTTCGCAGACTCTCCTGAACCTCGCCCAAGTCCTGTCTGGCCAGCGGCGACATCTGGTCAAGCTGCTCGCGCGCATACTGGGCCGCCTCCGACAATCGACGGTCGGTTTCGTCGCCGATAGGCAGAAAGCCATGATGAGGGAGCCTGGGGCCATCGGTGATATCCCCGTTGCTGCCGTCCAAAATAAGGATGGCGACGATGATGCCCGAGGCAGCAAGTCGCATGCGGTTGCGGATTTGGATGTCGTCGATGTCGCCAACGGCTTTGCCGTCGATGGCGACTCGGCCGATCGGAACGCGTCCCACGACTTTTGCTGACCCTTTGGTGAATTCGAGGATGTCGCCATCGTCGATGACCATCGGGATACTTTTGGTGACCTGCCGCGCGAGTTCTCCATGGGAGCTGCGTACGCGGAAATCGCCGTGCATCGGCACCATGTAGCGCGGCTTGGTCAAGTTCAGGAGCAGCTTGATCTCTTCACGCTGGGAATGTCCAGACGCATGCACGGGCTGTTGTTTGGAAGTGATGACCGTCACGTCTTTGCGCGAAAGGGCATCAAGCATGCGGTAAATACCTGTTTCGTTTCCAGGAATAACGCGTGCGCTGAAGACCACGGTGTCGGTGGGCTTAAGTTTAACAATATTATGGTCGTCGTGAGCCATGCGGGTCAGCGACGAGCGAGGCTCGGCCTGAGATCCCGTGCAAAGAATCACCAAACCGTCATCTTTGGTGCGGTTGATCTCATCGGGGTTGATGAGCACGGATCCTTTGGGGAGGTCCAACATGCCCAGTCCGCTGGCGAGCTCGTAGTTGCGCTCAAGACTTCGCCCGAGCAGGCAGACCTTTCTTCCATGTTTGACCGCGGAATGAAGGACGCCAGCCACACGATGCAGATTGCTCGAAAACAAAGCGATGATGACACGACCCGGCGCGTTTCTGATGACGTTAGCCAACGCGATTTGCACGTCGGCTTCGGAACCCGACATGCCGGGAAC
>JBFFMO010001376.1:0-1392 GCA_041554035.1 Allomicrovenator sp.
GCCATAATTCGAGATGCTCCAGATTGGGCAGCTCGGCCTTCATGACGTCGCGAATCACCTCGTTGGGAAGCCCACCGGATTCAATAATCAGAGTCTTCAGCTTGGAGCTTTTGACACCTTTCAACTCAAGGCCTGTGCCACCACGACATTGAAAGTGCACCAGATTAGGCAGCGCGTTGATCAGTGGCCCAAGGTCACATTGTTCAATCCAGGAGATTTCGTTTTCTTCGCCTGTGATATCGCCGATCATCAGCGCTTCCAGACCCTTGAACGTATCCTTATGCTCCATCAGAGCGGCCACAACTTCGGAGGAATCTCCGCCTTCAAAATCCCAGATGCCGATCACCAGGGCTTTGACCTGATTGGCCTTGGGATCCTGGGCAAATTTCTGAATTCGGTCGGGCGTGCTGACCTCATCGTCGTACTCACAGCGCAGTCGGTAAACGACACCCGTAGGCTTTTCGATCCCCTTAGCGATGTCGAAGTCTTCGACCACTTTCCCGTAAAATTCCTCAAGGTTATCACCGACCGTCATGGAGCCTCCCTTTGTTGTTGTGGGCAGAATGCTAGGGGTGGTTGTGTCGGTGGTCAACGCGCAAGCGAGGGATGCTCCATTTTGTGAAATGGGCTTCTTTATACGCCGTCGGCGTAGGTCTATATGCGCCGATGGCGCACTGAGTGGTGCGCCATCGGCGTGGGTAGGTTGGGTGGGTTTGCGCCGTGATTACGGCGTCTGACTCATTTCGCGATGATGAACTCGACGCGTCGGTTCCTCTCGCGACCTTCGGCGGTATCGTTGTCGGCAATGGGTTTGTCCGGCCCATAACCACGTGCCTCAAGTCGCGACGAATCGATACCCTTATTCACCAGGTAATTCATGACTGCGGTGGCACGTCGTTCAGAGAGAGCCTGATTCTTGTCTTCATTGCCGCGGCTATCCGTGTGGCCTTCGACGATCATCCTGCGAAGTTGAGGGTTCTCTTGAAGGGTACGGGCGATATCATCCAATATCCCGAAAGAGCGCGATTCGATGCGATCCGAGGCGTTTCCGAAGTAAACCTTTTCGGTGATGATCAGACGGTCCTTGCTGATCTTGACCGAGCTTTCCTTGGCGTCAGGGCAACCGTCTTCGTCGTCGATTCCGTTCAAGGTTTCGGCGTCATTCGGGCATTTATCCGCGACATCCATGATTCCATCCCCGTCGTTGTCGTCGTCGGGGCATCCGTCGGTATCCTGATATCCGTCGTTGTCTTCGGCTTTGAGAGGACAACGGTCGTCCTTGTCTGGAATGCCGTCGAAGTCGTTGTCCTCATCGGGGCATCCGTCTTCATCATCGAAGCCGTCTTTGTCTTCGGGGACTTCTGGGCAGCGATCTACGTCGTCCAGGATGCC
>JBFFMO010001377.1:0-1391 GCA_041554035.1 Allomicrovenator sp.
GGTCTCGGATCCCCTTGAATTCTTTTTCCAGAGGATTCGTGACCAGGGTCTCGATGTCTGCGGGAGACACGCCAAAATAGGCCGTGCTCACGATCACGACCGGAATCGCGATATCGGGCGCGGCTTCTCGCGGAAGTTGTTTGTACGAGATCAATCCCGCAACGAAGAGGATGACGATGAGAACCCAAACGGATGTCGCATGCCGAATCGAAAAGTTTGTGACTTGCATCGGAGATCCTTAGAGGGCTTCGTCGGCTGGTTTTTCTTTCGTCTCTGCGTTCACGACACGAACTTTGGTTCCGTCTGCCAGGCTGCGATGCCCTTTGACGATCAACTTCTCACCAGCCTTCAGGCCGCTTAACACGGCGACATTGGCGCCCTTGGCGGGTCCAAGTTCGACGGCGCGTAACTCAGCTTTGAAGTCGGTTCCAGAGGCTTCACCAAGGACCATGGCTTCTTGGCGGTTGAACCCTTCCAGGATCGCGTCTCGTGGGACGACCACGATGGCACCGTAGTCTTTGCGCGGTACGACGACCGAGGCCCGCATTCCAGGTAGGATTTCGTGGGACTCGTTTGGAACATGAATCTCGACCGGGAAGGTACGAGTGGACACGGTTGCAACGATCGACCTGCGAAACACTTTTCCTTTGAACGATTTTTCGAGCGCGGGGATCCAGATTTCGACTTCTTTGTCGGGAGTGATGAAACGCACATCACCTTCCGGCACTGAGGCCATGACCTTCACGGTGTCGTAGTCCACGATATGAGCCAGAGGTGCACCCGGACCCACATACTCGCCCACTTCGGCGAATTTTTGGGCAACGTATCCAGCGATTGGGCTGCGTACATTGGTTTTGCCCAGTCCGACTTTGGCTTGTTTGATGCTCAAGGAAGCGCCATCCACTGCCGCTGCGGCTTGGTCGAGTTGCTGGGGAGTCGAGAGCCCCTGTTTTGCAAGCTGTTTGGTTCGATCAAACTCGCGCTGAGCGGTGCTTAACTGGCTTTGCAGCAAGGAAATCTGGGCCGTATTCGACTCGCCGTCGACCCTGAGCAGGAGCTGGCCTTTGACGATTTTCTCGCCCTCAATGAAGGGAGCCGCGAGCACCCTGCCTGGGGCTTCGGCCGACACTTGAACCTCATGAATCGGTTCCACGACACCAGCGACTTCGACCATATCGACGAATGGCACGGATTGCGCGGTCACCGTCTCGACAGGGATCGCAATCACGGGCGGTGCCGTCGCGACGGCCTCATCGGCTTTTTCGCACGCCGAAAGACCAGCAAGGGTCGCCAATAACACTAGGAATATCTTTGAGGTCATAGGTCTGACGGGAGAATCGTCCCGCTCCGAAAGGAGTTCTGAGGTCACTGATAAGTGCAACATCGCGCAC
>JBFFMO010001378.1:0-1390 GCA_041554035.1 Allomicrovenator sp.
CAAAGACGCCGGGGATACGTGTTGGGTCCAACTGCATCGACCTTCCAAAGAACTTGAGCGTTCCGAAAAAGTGATGCCGTCGATGTACGCAGTCGTCGCTTCAAAGCCCGAAACGCTAGGCCCCCTAAAGGACACCGGGACCTGGCGCCCCTGCCCAAATAGTGCTGCCTTGTGGACTGACGACTTTGGCAGCATATTGGGCCTGCTTAAATAAATTGGCCCAAATCATAGGGATTCCATGAAACAGATCTACAAGACGCTTTTTGCGACTCTGGGGCTCGCCGGCCTTCTAAGCGGCTGCAATTCCGGGGATATCCCTCAGGCTCATAAAGGTCAGATGTTCGACCGAACGGGTGTACTGGCAGCGTTTCAAGGAGGCGGCGGACTGGGTGGGCCTGTTTTGGGGCCCGGAACCTACTGGACCGGGCTCTACGACGAGTTGCGAGTCGTCGATTGTTCTCAATCCACCATGCGCGAGCCGCTCGAATCGCTGACCAAAGACGGTGTGCAGTTCAAACTAGACGTCTACATCACGTTTTCAGCCGATTGTGCGGACGACTCGATTTCCGGACTATTGGAAACGCTCTCGCCCGACGAAACCGGCGTCATCACCAGCCTTAAACTCTACGAAACCTACGCCCGCCCGGCGATTGGTGAGGCTGTGCGTGAAACGATTTCTCCTCATCGGGCGAATGATATCAATGAACGCCGTGAAGAAATCCTGGGACAGATTCGCGGTTTGTTTATCAAGAATATGGAAGAAGAAGAGCGTAAAAAACTGCGTGTCTTCGACGTCGTTTTGTCGAACCTCGATTACCCAGACGCGATGGATCAAGCCAACACCGAACGCGCCGTACAAGGCGTGCTCAAGGATAAGGCCATCGCGGAACGTGAACGTGTAACGGCCGAGATCGAGACGACTGAAATGCGAAAAGTGCTTTCGCAGGCAGAGGGCGCTGCCGAAGCCGCCAGGATCGACGAAATCGGCGCCGCGTTGCGCCGAAATCCCGAGTACCTGCAATTCGACCTTCAGCAGAAAATGCCGGAAATCTATAAGGCTGCTGGGACTCAGGGAAATATGATCATTACAGCACCCAATCCGCAGATATTGGTGAATCCCTCGGCGAACAGAAGCAGTACGACCGTCGCTAAATAGGCGACTTTTCGCACTCTTGGTTTGCCAACCAACCTACGCTCGCCGTGTTGCGAGCGTAGGGGATATTGGCTACATCTGCGCCTGAGCCGTGTTAACGGCATCTAATTTTTTTGGAAAAGCGAGGCACGCTCATGACAGATCTCTTCAATCCATCCGAAGAACACAAAACCCTGCGTGAAATGGTCAGAGGCTTCGCCGAAAAAGAAGTCGACCCACAGGCCGAAGAATTCGACC
>JBFFMO010001379.1:0-1390 GCA_041554035.1 Allomicrovenator sp.
AAAAGACCGAGCGCCACTTAACCGCAGACGGGATGGTGGGCGGCACCCTGACCTATATCAGTCCCGAAGAACTTGAATTCAAAGACCTCGACCATCGGCTCGACCTCTATTCATTAGCGGCAGTCTGGTTCGAAATGCTTGCCGGAGTCCCACCTTTTGTCGGACGAAATCCGCAGATGACGGCGGTAAAACACCTCACCGAAACGGCACCACGCCTCGATGAATTGGTCGAAGTCCCCGAAGAAGTCGCGGACTTAATTGAATGGATGTTGCAGAAAGACCCCGAAAACCGCCCCGAATCGGCCGACCATATTCGTGAATACATCGCGGCCATCCGCCAGAAGTACAACCTGACGACACCGCCCGCTCAAGCAGGGGCTACCAGCGATCCCGTTCAAGCTTGGGGACTCATACCGGTCTAGTTATTCAGGCGTGTGCACGACTTTAGGATTGAAGAGCCGATACATTTCGGCCGTGTCCGACTTTGTAAAGTCTTCGGCCTCGTGCAACTCGGGTTTTCCGGCGGGATACCAAACCCGGAACTGTTTCCCCTGCTTCAACAAACGAGCAACTTTCGGATCGATGCTGCGCACGTGTTCGTAAAGAGCGCCGCGTACGGGAAACGAATAGGCAACCTGCCAAACAACCAGGTTGTTGTTCTCCTGGCTCACGTAATCCTTCACCTGGTCGATGGTGGCCTGGCTCACCAGCCAATCCGCGGTTGGGGGTGACCACGCATCGTGAACATAGCGCATTCCCACCATGATGGTGGTGAGCAGCAGCCCAGCAATACCTACCGCCACGGCGATCAAAACACCGGATTCAAACCCAACGGCGAGCGCCTGAGCCAAATAATACGTGCCCATCCCGGTGGCAGCGACGATGAAGGCGATGACCAAGACCAAACCGGGATGAAGGCTTGGTCCCGAGGCCTTCTTCAGCGCCCGCTCCTGCGCCTTTCCGCGCTGAGCCATATCGCTTTCGATACGCGACAGATGGACCATTTGCCCCGAATTCAACCCATTCAGATCCTCCAAAATTTCGGAGGCCAGACGATAGCGATCGGCCAGCATCGGCGCGCACATTCGATTCAGAATGCGCTTCAGCTCGGGTGAAATCTGGGCCCCGGCAATCAGCCGTTTTGCGTCTTCGCCGACCATATCCTGCGGAATCGAACGCGTCAGACATTCCACCATCGTGATGCCCAGACCGTAGATATCGGTGGCCGGGATGGCACGGCCCATCAATTGTTCGGGCGACATGTATCCAAAAGACCCGACAATCGTTGAACCGCCACGCATGGTCAGGCGCACGACCTCGCGCACCGCGCCAAAATCCACCAGAGTCGGGCGTCCATCGCTTTTGCGCAGGATGATATTTTCTGGCTTGA
>JBFFMO010001380.1:0-1390 GCA_041554035.1 Allomicrovenator sp.
GCCTCGCCCGAACACAAACGCGTCACCACCTTTAAGGCGAACCACGCGGAGTCCCTTGCTGGCGTAGGCGTACAGAAGTTCGTTGATCTGGCTCTGGGGAGTCGACGGCCCATCCGGCCCTTTTCCAACAAAAACCCGCACTGCAGTCTTACACAAATCGAGAATACTTTGATCGACGAGCCGGTCGTACAAAACGACGTCGGCTTCGCTCAAACGGCGAGCAGCCTTGAGGGTGAGGAGCTCGGGATCACCAGGACCGGCACCCACTAAAGAAACATGACCCATGATATTCGACATCTGAAATCCTCTCGACTGGCAAGTCATCGTTGCGTTCCAATTAAGATAAACATACAATCCCTACCTGATCAATAGGGTTTAGGAAATTTTGAACACGCGGAGGAGAAGATGACGAAAATAAAAGACAGCTGGATCTCAAAATCCGGCATCGTTATTGAGCTTATCAACGGCGTTGCTTCGGACGTGATTCTTCAACCGGCAGGCGAATCCGGGGTCAGAACCCCAGTCTGGAAGGACGGCTACTCAGGAGAAATGGTCGCTTTTGAGCGCGCAGTCGTCTCTGCGTTGAAGGATTCGACAGGCCCAGAGCCCTCGATCGGAATCGACCTCGGGACTTCGTTTCCCCTCACACCTGCAGCGTTTGTGACCTTCGGCAGCGTGCTTCGCCATCTTGAGGCCAATCCGGACGCGTTCACCCGCGTACGCTTGAGCATTCCGGACGAGTCGTTCCACGAATTCGCCGACGCCTTTGAGGAATTCAAGGAAACGATGACAGGCTGAGCGGTTGGCAGTGAGCGGCAGGCGGTGAGCAGCAGGCAGTGGTGGTTCGAACTTCGAGGTGATATGAAACGCGAATGAAAATCGAATCTGCCGAACACTTCATCAAGCTCCGCGAGAGCCAAGAACCAGAAGAATACCGCCTGGCCACATGGGGCGAAGCGACTGAACGCATCTGGTTCGAAATCATCGACCGCCATCCTGCGATGCGTCGATGGGTCGCACAGAATAAAACCATTTCACCAAAAATCTTAGCGACGTTGGCAGCAGACCCAGACGTGCGCGTCCGTTACGCCGTGCTGGCGACCATGGATTTAAACGAAGATGTGTTGCGAGTACTGGCCAAAGATACGGACGCAAGCATCCGCCGGGGCGTTATCAGCCATGCCCAGCTGCCGCTGGAAGTCCTGAAGCAGCTTTGCGAAGACCCCGACGAAGACGTCGCAGGAGACGCCGCCGAACATTACGAATGGGTATCGATGCAACCCCGCTAACTGCTCACTGCCAACCGTCTAGCCTGCGAGTTCCTTGATGAACTCGTCCAGGATGGGGTGGTGCAAAAACGTTGGTCCGTAGAAGAACCGCTGTGCGCCAA
>JBFFMO010001381.1:0-1384 GCA_041554035.1 Allomicrovenator sp.
ATAAGGTCGAGGATATTAACACTTGGATCGCCACCAGCATTGAGGAGGTGATCAGCACCATCAACGACCAGGACATCATTTACTTCACTAAGGGCGACAACATTGCCACGTTGAATCGTGCCGCCCTATACGTGTTGGAAAACGAGCAATCGACCCACCTTAAAGTGTTGCATATTTACGAGGATGAATCCGAGATTCCACCGGAATTGGCGCATCATCTCAACGAAATCGACCACATGTATCCTCAGCTGAGGATCGACTTCATCGCGGTGAAGGGGCGATTCTCTCCTGAGTTCATCGACGAGATCTCAAAACGCCTGAAAGTGCCGAAGAACTACATGTTCATCGGAACGCCTGGCGACAGGTTCCCTCACGAAATCGCCAAGCTCGGCGGCGTGCGACTCATCATCTGATCGTCTTGGGTTTACGCTCCCTGTGGATTTGCGTTAAGCGTGCTTTTGCGCCGCTTTATTCGCGCCACGGGGAGTCATCATGGCCAAGAAATCCAAAAAAATCCCATTGAACGACGACGCCAAAGGGTTTTCAAATAACCCCTTTGCGGCTCTGGCTGCGCGCGAGGACCTTCCCGCGCCCAAGCCCGAAGCCCCCGTCGCCGCCACTGACGCTGCAAAAACGGGCCTCGACCTCAGCAAGACCCGCGTCCACACGAATATCGAAAAGAAGGGTCGTGGCGGAAAAACCGTGACCATGGTCTTTGGCCTGGATGCCCTTTCTGAGGCGCATATCAACGAACTTATGACGGCCTTCAAAAAAGGGCTTGGAGTGGGTGTCACTCTTGAAGAAGGCGGCATCATAGTTCAGGGAGACCAGCGTCCCCGTCTACCTCAAATCCTGGCGAAATTCGGCCATAAGGAATCCAAATGAAGCGACTTATCCTTGGAAGTGCATTGATCTTTAGTGCCTGTGGGGCCACTCCCGCCGTGCACGAAGCCGTTCATGTCGAGACCCACGCGGTCGAGTCGGCCAGGCTTCCTGAGATCGACATTCCGTACACTAAATTCGTTTTGCCCAACGGCCTGACTTTATTGGTGCACGAGGACCACAAAACACCGGTGGTCGCGGTCAATGTCTGGTACCACGTCGGTTCCAAAGACGAAGTTCAGGGCAAAACGGGGTTCGCCCACCTCTTTGAACATTTGATGTTTCAAGGCTCCGAAAACCTCAAAGGTGAGTTCTTTGAACCACTCGAAAGCGCCGGGGCAACGGACCTAAATGGGACGACAAACGCCGACCGCACCAACTACTTTCAGACTGTGCCGACCTCGGCCCTCGACCTTGCGCTGTGGATGGAATCGGACCGAATGGGCCATTTTGTGGGCGCGATCTCGCAGGAGCGCCTCGATGAACAACGGGGCGTGGTTCA
>JBFFMO010001382.1:0-1384 GCA_041554035.1 Allomicrovenator sp.
CCGAAGAGCCAACCGAAGGTTCGTGACGCGTTGCGTCAAGCACCATGCGGCCCTCCGAGGTTTTGAAAACTTCCGTCACGACCCTTTACCTCGCCAAAATGGTTGTGTTACGTGAAGCGATGATTAGAAGGCTCAGGCTCTTGAGGGCATTATGGCGACCGAAATGAAAAGCAGCGCGACCGAATCCCTACTTCGAACAGACGTCGGGGATTCGAATAAATACCACGGCTTGACTGCCGAAGACCTCATCTTGATGTACCGGCAGATCTACTCGTCGCGAAAGCTCGACGATGCCGAAATCAACATGAAGCGCCAACAAAAGATCTACTTTCAGATTTCTGGAGCCGGGCATGAAGCCGTCCTGGTGGCTGCTGCAAAAGCTTTGCGCCCTACTTACGACTGGTTCTATCCCTACTATCGCGATCGCGCGTTGGTCCTCGCTCTAGGCATGACTCCGCTCGAGATCCTTGCCGAAGCCGTCGGAGCCGCGTCGGACCCCAACTCGGGTGGCCGTCAAATGCCCTGCCATTGGGGACATCAAGCCCTTAATATCGTTTCGCAATCGTCGTGCACGGGGACCCAACACCTTCAAGCTGTGGGCGCGTCTCAGGTCGGTCGAATCATGTCGGCAGTCAAAGAGCTGGCCGATAAAGACACCTACAAAAACGACGAAATCGTCTACGTCTCCATTGGCGACGGCGCGACAAGCGAAGGCGAGTTCTGGGAAGCCATCAACACCGCATCGAACATGAAGTTGCCGGTGATGTTCATGGTCGAGGACAACGGCTACGCGATTTCCACACCAGTATCTGTGCAAACGGCCGGCGGCTCGATTTCGAAGGCCTGCTCGGGCTTTGAAGGGCTTTTCATCACCGAGTTTGACGGTTGCGACCCGATCGAGAGCTACGGCAAGATCATGGAAGCCGCCGATTATATTCGCTCGGGCAAGGGCCCAGCACTGGTTCACGCCCACGTGATCCGCCCCTACAGCCACTCGTTGTCAGACGACGAGACCATGTACAAGACCGACGCCGAACGCGAAGACGAAGCCGATCGCGATCCCGTCTTCAAATTTGCCGACTTCCTGGTCGAGGAAGGCGTTTTGAGCCTCGATGAACTCGATGAGCTGCGAAAGGAAGTCGACGCCGAGATCCGCGTCGCTGTCGATGAGGCTATCGCCCTGCCGACACCCCATCCTGACACGGCACTCGACTACATCTACAGCCCCGATGTCGACCCGACTTCAGATGATTTTTCGACCGAACCCGACTTCGACACCGAAGGCGGCGAAAAGACGATGGTCGATCTGATCAACCACTGCCTCAAAGACGAAATGCGCCGAGATCCGCGCATCGTCGTGTTTGGTGAGGACGTCGCCGACGTC
>JBFFMO010001383.1:0-1381 GCA_041554035.1 Allomicrovenator sp.
GAGGTCCAACATGAAGTTGGCGATTTCTTCGGGCGAACTCGACTCGGCCTGACGTCCGTCAAGGTGTTCTGAAAACTGCGCGAGGTCACGTGAGTAGGCCTGCACAGAGTTCGAGGCGAGGTTGCGCTCTGTGCGTAAATGAATGAGAAATCCGTCAATGGCGTCGTCGAGTGTCATGGCATCCTTGGTGCCTTAAAATTAACCATCAAGCCTTGGGACGCAAATTCATGGAAGAGTTTGCCCAAAACGAAGTGACAGCGGGGCGATTCGAACTCAAATTCGGATCGGGTGCTGACCTGCGCATCGAGAAACTACCTGGTGTGGGCCCAAAAACTGCCCAACGCCTGGCTGAGCGAGGGATTCGATCCGCATCCGATTTACTGCTGACGTTCCCCCGGAAATACCGGCGTGTGTATCGCAACGCCCGGGGCGAGACCTTGGTTGAACGCCGCCCAGAGTTCGCATCTTTTGTGGGCACAGTCGAATACACCAAGAAGCCGCCACGCCACAGCCGAGCGCCGTTCGAGGTCCATCTGAGTGTTGATGGCGTACCGGTCCGTCTGGTCTGGTTCAACGTGCGTCAGGATTGGTTTGGCAAACAATTTGAGTCGGGCAAATCCGTGGAAGTCGAGGGGGCGATCGACTGGGATCGAGCACATGCTCAACTCTCACATCCCACGGTCACAGTTCTTCGAGGCGATCCACCCGCGCGTGTGGAACGGGTCGAGGTTGAGCCGGTTTACACCTCCTATGAGGGCATCCGTGACGGTGTCGTGAGGCAGGCGATTCAGGCTGCCAACGACCGGCTGATGACAGGATTACTCGACAGCCTGCCGGCGTCTGTTGCAGTGTCGCGAGGGTTGATCTCGGTTCAAGAAAGCCTGGAGACCATTCATCTATTGCGGCCTGTCTCACTTGAGATTCTCGACGCGCGTCTTGCACAAGCGAAACGGCGCCTGATTTACGAGGAGTTTTTCACCCTGCAGGTCGAGCTTGCTCGTCAATACGCAGAGGGGCGTCGTCGCGGGAGGGCACCTGTGATTGCGGGCGGGGAGAACGCGAAACGATTGATTGCAGCCCTTCCATTTGAGCTGACGCCCGACCAGGAAGACGTGATTCGGCTGCTTGCCGCCGACCTTAAATCGAAAGCACCCATGCGGCGGTTATTGCAGGGAGACGTCGGCAGCGGCAAGACGATCGTGGGTTGACTCATGGCCGTCTTGGTGGCCGAGGCCGGCTGGCAAACGGCTTTCATGGCTCCCACGGAAGTGCTGGCGACTCAGCACTTTGAGCGTTCCAAAGACTTTTTGGCCGACGTGGGTGTCGAAACCGCGATCCTGACCGGGTCGACTGGTGCTGCTGAACGACGTTCTTTGCTGAC
>JBFFMO010001384.1:0-1381 GCA_041554035.1 Allomicrovenator sp.
AACGCCTGTGTCCTCAAAGGCGACTACCCGGGCGCCCGAGACCTTCGGAACAACGTTCAGATGACCAACGAACGCGTCAAAGATGAGGCGACCCGCGCGGCTGAGATGAAAACCAGCGCAGGCCATCGACGTATCCAGCACCCGGTCGAGGCGTTGATTTGGAATATCGCTGATATCTTCCAGGACGTGATTTTTCGTCGTTACTAGGTGAGTTGCATCAAGTGCACATCGCGCCTGATAACCGAGCCTTTGCCAGCCACCTACTCATGACTCCGCCGTGACGGCCCAGAGTCCAAAAACTGGAATAGGTTCGCGCATGTGGTAGGTTTTGCGTTGGGGAGACTTGGACATATGATGAATTCAATTAAATTTTTCGCATTCTTGCTGGTCCTGATCGCTGCATCGCCAGCACTGGGGCAGTCGCCGCCGTCGAGCCTCGCAAAAGACGCGCGCATTTTCCAAAAAAGCTTAGACAAAGTTCAGGGCTCGCCCTTTGACTTTGAACGTGCGGCCAAGCCCATCAAAGCCCGTTCGTCGAGCGCGATTTTTGAGTGGGTCAAAGAGAATATCGAGTACGAGCCCTACAGCGGCAGCCTCCGTGGAGCCGTTGGGACTCTGATTGACCGCAAGGGAAATTCGGTCGACCAGGCACTCCTCTTGGTGGAGCTCTTTCGACTTCGCGGTCTGAACGCTCGCCTGGCCCGCGCTCAAAAAACTCCGGCCGACATCGCAAGGCTTCTTGAGGGATTTGCTGGCAACGCCACGCTCATCAATCCTGCCTCGATCAGCTCACAGACCCCCTCGACTTCGAATCCAACACAGAATCCCCGCTACGCTTCCCTTATCACCGAGCATGTCTGGGCTGAGGTTGAAGTGAAGGGCAATTGGATCGCCGCCGACCCACTCTTGGCCGACCGTTTGGGACCCAATGGACTTCAGGCGACATCGCGTGAATCCGTTCTTTGGGACGACCTTCGCGCCAAAGTGAGCATTCAGGTCACCGTCACGCTTGAAGACGGTCAGGAAAAGAAACTGGCAGATTGGAACGGCGAACTCTCGCAGGTCCAAGAAGGCGTCCGACTGACCTTTAATCCTCATCCACGGCTGAAAACCGCCCTGATTCCCGCCATTGAAATCGGCGACCACACGCTAAATGGAGACTATTTTCCGGCCGACCAGGTCACGAAGATGGTTGCCAAAGTCCGCATCCGTCGCGGGATGTTGGAATCTCGGTTCGAAGAAGTCTTGGCCAATAAGGCCGACAAAGTTCCAGTATTCTCGTACGACCAAGCCTATTTTTCGTTCTCGTTTTTCAACACCTATGGCTCCCCGGAATTGGCCCGTCACGTGACCACCTCAGCGCTGGTCTCGGCTTCAGACG
>JBFFMO010001385.1:0-1380 GCA_041554035.1 Allomicrovenator sp.
GCGACGCAAAGGACGATCCTCCTCCGACCCCCGAACCACGCCGTCATTTGGGCATCCCCTTAGTGGGACTGGCGTTCTTGATTCTGCTGCTTTGGGTCGGGTTGCGCAGCGACAAGCCGGAGAGCGTTTGCACGACACAAGATGCCGAAATCGCGAAGTATAAGGCCGAGAGTGGCTGGGAGCGCGACACACCCGCCGAGCGAAAAAAGAGATTCGACCACCGCCCAAGGGACATTCGAGAGTTGAAACTCGGTGAATACATCATGTCGCCTGAGGAACTCCACAAACTTCGTTGCTACCGCAAGATCCCCGACGGGGCCGTGCCTTTGAGTCCATCAGAACGCGAGGCAACGAACCCTGATGACTGGGAACAACCTGAGCTCGAACCGCAACGGTTTTGAGGGATATCAGCCAAAACCTACTCCGCCGGTTGAACGTCCTGCTTCACAAACGTGAGCCTCAGTCGCCAAAGCAACGAGAAGAGCGAGGGCACCACAAAAAGCGTGAGGATCGTCGAGAGGAAGAGCCCACCAAGCAAGATGGCTCCAACGCCGCGGTAGAGCTCGGAGCCCGCCCCAACGGCCACAGCCATGGGCAGCAAGCCGGCGAGCGAGGTGAACGTGCTCATGAAGATGGGGCGCACACGGTCGGTCACAGCGCCATTCAGGGACTCGGCGATGGACGCACCTTCGCGCAAACGGCCCATCGCGCGGTCCACGATAAGGATCGCGTTGTTGACCACCACGCCAATCAAAATCAGAAAGCCCACCGCGGACATGATGTCGAGCGGTTGCTCACCCACAAACTTGTTAACGAGCCAGAGTCCAATGACTCCGCCGCCGGCGGCGAGCGGAATGGTGACGAGCACGACGACGGGAGCAAGAAAGTCCTCGAAAAGCGCCGCCATCAGGAAAAACGAAATCAGCAGCGCAATCAGGAGCACCCAGCCGAATTGCGTCTGCGCATCCTTGAGCTTGCCCGCCGACCCTCCAAGGTTGATGAGCACGTTGGGCGGTAGATCGCCGGACGCGATCAATGGCTCGATGACCTGCGTCTGGAGCGCGTCGATGGCGGTTTCGAACGGCACGTCGTCAGGCGGTGTGACCTGCAGCGTGACGGAGCGCCGTCGCTCGACTCGACGCACGATTGTCGGACCGAGCTTTGTATCGAGCTCAGCGAGCACCGAAAACGGAACGACGTCGCCCTGACTGGTCGCAAGCGGCGCGTCTTCCAGCATGCGACGCGCCTCGCCCTCGTCCTGAGCGTCGGTCCGAAGCAGAACGTCGATCTTGGGTTCACCTTCGCGGCTCCACTCCCCAATTTTACGGCCGTCGATATAGGTATCGGCCACGAACGCGAGCTCAGACGGGCTGATGCCGA
>JBFFMO010001386.1:0-1378 GCA_041554035.1 Allomicrovenator sp.
GAACTCCCCCTGGTCTTCATAAACCAGCTGGACGATACCGTCCCTGGGTTGATTGGTCGCAGCGATTATTTCCTCAAGCCGTGGCTCGCAATCGCTGTCGATCTCGATGATCTCCGCGCGATACCTGCCGGGAACGAACTCGATACGCTCGGGCTGATTCTCGACGGGCGTTGCGGTGGTTGAATCGCTGCAGGCGCCAACGAGTATGCTCGCGAATGCGACCAAAATCAGAAACGCTTTTTGATTTTTTACCATCGTTACACTCGATATTGGGCCGTGACAGGCCGTAGCGCTTTCACGGTCGAATTCTACTGTGAATGCAATCCGATCGACGTCGGAAAACGGGTGGCGGACTTTTGGGAACTTAAAGGTATCGGAGAATCACCCGGCGATGGGACCGTCACTTTCACCCCTACGAAGATACCGATTCTTCAAACAACACAATCGATTGGTAGGCCCGACAAACGCGGGTTGAGCGCTTCATCGACGCACGATGAATTCCTCGGGGCACTCGCCGCCAACCATAGGACTTGGCGTCTGGATTGGGACGCATTCATACAGTTCTTCCGGCAACGTCATGTTTAGGTAAGTGCCATCAAGATCGGGGAAAATGTCCATCCGGCTTTCGTTCCAACCCGAGCCCAGTGCATTGCAATTTAAGGGGCACTCGCGGACGAGGGTGTACCGTATGACGAATCGCTCGGTGCATGCGTTTCGGGGAATGGTTTCCATTGGAAGGCATCCATAGGCACCGAGGTCATTCCATTGATGGATAACTTCGGCCTCAAACACGCCGCGCGACTCTCCTTGATAGATCGTCAGCTTAGGGGGCACGAGGACAACCTGAGAGTAGCAGGCAATTCCCCAAAGAACCATCGAGCTATCAACAGGTATTCTGCCGGGGAGCAAGGAGCACGAAGAGTCCTGATCGTTGAACTCGTCGCAGCGAACCGTGGTTGGAAGGTCGAATCCGCCGCCAACTCGAGGTTCGACCAGGCGGAACCATGCAAATAGTTCACCAGACTCCCCAGAATTTTCATGCTCGAGATGGACAATACCGGCTCTGGGTTGTTTGGTAGCAGCGAGAATGTCTTCGAGCCGCGGTTCACAATCGCTGTCGATCTCGATGATTTCCGCGCGATATCTGCCCGGAACGAATTCTACGGCATTCCCAGCCGACGTTGCGGTGGTTGAATCGCTGCAGGCTCCGACTGCGCTCGCGATTACGGCCAGGATCAGGCAGTTTTTTCGAATTCCAACCATCGTTACACTCGCTTTAGGATGTCGCCGGTTAGGCAGCGCGCCGCGCGTTCAGATTAAAGTGACTCAGTGAACGGATGTGTTCCAGCGACGTTCATCGTTGCGCTCGAGCCATCGC
>JBFFMO010001387.1:0-1376 GCA_041554035.1 Allomicrovenator sp.
TCCGAGCATCTGGGTCAACCCGATGATGCGGTCTACCACCTTCAGCGTGCGCTCGCGATCGAGTCCGATAATGTCGAGGTGATGGAACTGCTCGAAGGTCTCTATCGTCAGATTGGCGCCTGGGCTGAGCTTGCTCAGATCCTTCGTGCTCGCGTCGAGTTGACCACCGATCCTGACGAACAGGTGGAGTTGTGGCGCAAGCTGGGTGAACTCTACGAGATGCAGATGGGCCAAATCGATGATGCGATCGATGCCTACAACGCCATCTTGCGCATCGATCCTTCGGACATTCTGGCCATCGAAAGCCTGGAAAGAATCTACGAAGCTTACGATCGTTGGCAGTCACTCGTGGGTGTCCTGAATCAGAAAGCCTCGGCGACCTATGACCCGGACGAGATTGTTCAGATTCGTTTCCGAATCGCGCAGGTTTTGGAAGAGCGGCTGCAAAACGTGGATGAGACGATCTCCACGTATCAGCAGATTCTTGAGGTCGATCAGACTCATTCTCCGAGCCTTCGTGAGCTTGAGCGGCTCTTCACTCAAACGCAGAAATGGCCAGATCTTCTGGGTGTGTACGAGCAGCAACTTCAGCTGACGCACGAGCCCAGCGAGCAGATTGCCATCTACGGCAAAATGGCGTCGCTCAATGAGAATCAGTTCGAAGACGTGAATTCGGCCGTTGAAGCCTACAACAATATCTTGATGGTGGATCCGAACCATCTGAATGCGATTGAGAACCTCGAACGGCTCTATCGTGGTCAAGAGAACTGGTTTGACCTTGCCGAAATTCTTCAGCGACATGCAGAGGCAGCAGCGGGCGACCCAGGAACACAGGTTCGTGCCTTGAACGAACTGGGCACGATTCAGCGTGACCAGATCAACGACCCGAACGCGGCCATCGACGCATTCAATCGTTCACTCGCCGTGATCAAGCAGCAGCCGTCGGTCTGGCGTGCGCTGGCTGACCTCTACGACGAGACCGCCAATTGGCATGCGTCGGTGCAAGCACTCAATGAGGAAGCTGCTCTGACTCAGGATCCTGAAGAGAAGGTTCAGATCCTCAATCGTATTGGTTTCATGAACGAAGCCAGTCTGCAGGATGATGTTGAGGCCGAGCGGGTCTACCAAATTGCATTGGGCTTGGTTCCAAGCAACGAAGCGACGATTTTTGCCATGCGGGACCTCTATTCTCGCCGTGGTGATTATCAGGGCGTGATTCGCATCTTGAAACATGCCGAGAGCGTTGCTCGCGACTTGAAAGCCAAGGCCGAGTACCTGTGCGAAATCGGCAAAGTCTATGGACGCGAGCTTGATGACGGTGTGTCGGCAACGCATTACTACGAGAGCGCGCTGGAATGTGACCCGATGGTGCTCGA
>JBFFMO010001388.1:0-1373 GCA_041554035.1 Allomicrovenator sp.
ATGAGCGCCATTCTGCTCGCCGTGATCGTGTTTATCTTGGTGTCCGATAACGACCCCAATGCCGCAGAAAATCAGGCGCTCTCGTCGCAACGCTACCTGCTTGGAGTCGAAGCGGTGCGCGAACACGACTGGGCCAAAGCCGAGAAGCTTTTTGTGGAGTCGCATGAACTTGACTCCAAACTCGACGTCTCCGCGCAACTCAAGCGGATCGCGATGGAGAGGCAGGCCAAGGCTTCATTTGAAAGCGCGCGGGCCAAATTTGACGCGCAAGACTTTGATGAAGCGGCGAAGTTGGCGGCTTTGGTGCCAGAAGAAAGCGTTTATCACGGCGATGCGCTGGCCTTTGCCCGCAAACCACAAGCCCTTGCTACCGATGAAGTGCTTGCGCGTGCTCAGGAGCGTTTCACGGCCGATGACCTTTCAGGTGCGCGGACATTGATTCGAGAGATTCTGACCAAGGTGCCCGAGCACAAGGGCGCGCTCGATTTGGAAAACCGCGTCAAGCAGCGGGAGGCTGACGCGCTGCGTGAGCAAGAGCTTGCAGCCGACCGCGCACGCGATTCGGAAAAGGTCAAAAAGGCTCCCGACTCGCTCGACCCCTTCGCCGACGTTCCCTCGTCTGGCGCGACCTCGTCTCGTACGGTCAATTTCACCGAAGGCTTCCGACTCTACAAAGCCGGGAAATTCGACGCAGCAGCAGCGTATTTTGCCGACGAAGCCGCGACGGCATCGGGCTCGAGCGCAGACCGGGCGAAAAAGACGTCAAAGGAAATTCAGACGTTTAAAAAATTGTACGAAGATGCTGTGGCGACGTGGAAAGTGGGCGACTGGAAGAAAGCCGACAAGCTCCTGACCCAGGCACGACGGGTCGACTCCGCGGTGGCCGGTGGCCGAGGATATTTCGATTCGGACCTGGCCTCAAAAGTGGCCGATGCCCGTGCGAACCTTGGCATCGCCGCTTTTGAGTCCGGAGACTACGCGGGCGCCTACAAGCTGCAGCGAGATGCCGAGAAACAAGATTCGTCCAATCAATCGGTCCGAACACTTCGCAACAAACTCTTGGCCGAGGCGCGTTCTTTTTACATCAAGGCCGTGAACGCCAAGAAGTCGAACCCCAACGAAGCGGCCAAACTGTCTCGTACGATTATGGCGATGATCCCAGAATCGGAAGACACTTGGAAGAAAGCGCAGAAGCTCGTGCAGGAACTCTGAGCGGCAAAAGCCGTCTTGGATTGCACGTTCGTGAGTCTCGGCTATACTACGGGCATTAACCATGCCGCTGCGAGTGGCGTGAAGGTAGTTGCCGACCAGCTGACCACATTGTGATGGTCACAGCAAAAACCCCCAGATGGGTGGGTGATGCGCTTGGAAGG
>JBFFMO010001389.1:0-1371 GCA_041554035.1 Allomicrovenator sp.
CTGCGCCCCACGATTCCCGCCAGCTTCAAGGTTGCGGCGATCGACCCCTGTGACCGCGCGATCAACGCGTCCGCCATGGCCTGCAGGTCCTCGTTGGCGGGGGCCCACCATGGATCTGGCTTGCTGGATGAATCAATGAAGAGCGTCCGAGGCCGGGTGAAGACATGATAGGAATGGCGACTGGCTGCCACGCCGTATCCCGTGTCTTTCATCCCCGTCCAAGGGGTTTGGGCGAGCGTGCCGGTGATGGCGTGGTTATTGACCAAAGCCACGCCGACTTCGAGCTTTGCGGCGATTTCCAGCCCACGCCCGATGTCTTTGGTCCACACCGAGCCGTTCAGGCCAAAATCGGAGGAGTTGGCCAGTCGAAGAGCTTCCTCGGCGTCCTTGACGCGGATGATCGCGACCGTGGGCCCAAAGGTCTCGTCATGGACGGCCTTCATGTCTGGCGTGCATTTATCCAAAACCGTGGGCTGGAATCCGAGGCCGTGTTCGGTTCGGTTGCCGCCTGCGCGCACAACGGCGCCCTTTGCGACGGCATCGGCGATATGGTCTTCAACGATCGCGCGCTGTTGATGGCTCTGCATCGGCCCGAGTTCGCTGAAAGGGCCGGCAGGGGAGACGCGCATCTTGCCCACCACTTTGGCCAATCGGTCGACAAAGGCATCGGCGATCGATTCCTCGACATAAACCCGTTCGATCGCGGCGCAATTCTGCCCACAATTATGCATGCTCCACTGTGCGATGCCCGCGACCGTTCGGTCGAAATCGCAGTCAGCAAGCACGATCGCGGCGTCTTTTCCGCCGAGTTCGACCGAGCAAGGGATGAGTTTCTGAGCCGCAGCCACAGCGACTTTTCGTCCCGTCGCGACACTTCCAGTGAACGTGACGGCGTTGATGTCTGCCTCCAAGAGCGCCGCTCCAACCGCGCCACCTCCTTGCACCAAACCGACCAACCCGGGTGGCAAGACTTCGTTGCAGCGATCCACCAACCAGGCCCCGGTTCGAGGCGTGAATTCGGAGGGTTTCAAAACCACGCCATTTCCCGCGAGCAGGGCAGGGAAGAGCGGTTTCCAGAAATTGGCCAGCGGATAATTCCAGGGAGCGATCACGGCGATCACACCGCGTGGGACAAGCTGAATCACGCCCCGTTTCCCTGGATACTCGAGCGCCGAGAGAGCCACTTTTTCGGGCCTGAGCGTCTGCCTGGCGACTTTGGCGGCGGCTTTGATATACGCCCCAAGAGAGACCAGTTCGCTCATTGTGCACTCGAGCTCACTTCTGCCTGTTTCGTCGCTCATGATTTTTGCGATGTCTTTGTGGCCCAACAAGATGGCCTGTCCCAACTCTTCGAGGGCTTGGATTCGCTGA
>JBFFMO010001390.1:0-1371 GCA_041554035.1 Allomicrovenator sp.
AGTCGAGCGACTGAAGCGCAAACCCAATGCTGTAAATCACATGGTGGGTTCCCGAAATCCAAATCGTTCCGTTGGGCTTCAAGAGTCGCTGACATGCAGCCATCCAGCGAACGTTGAACGCGTGATTGGCTTCGATGCCCTGTGAGCGATCCCAGCGACCCTTGTCGACCGAGACCATCCGTCCGGATTTGCAGGTCGTTCCGCCATTGGACAGGAAATAAGGAGGATCGGCGAAAATCATATCGAATTGCTCGGGCTCCATGGCCTCAAGAATTTCGAGTGAATCGCCCTGAAAAAGCGTGAAATCTGGATTCTGGTAATACGCGTCGAAGGACTCGACTTTAAGTGCCGGTTGCATGACATCCCTGTGGCCATCCTGGCCAGTTGTGCGAACCCAAATCGTCTGTCCTCTGTGGAGCCCGTCCTGGGCATGCCACATTTTGAGAATCTCAAGACGAAAGGGGCGGATCGCGTGTCTGCAACGACGTTAACCCGGGGTCGGGGTCGGTCAATTTTTTCTCTAAAGAGAATCGAAGTTTACCAAAACCCGATGCGAATGGTCGCCCGTGGGCGGGTTTCCAGGGCGGTCCATCACCACCACCTCCATACCAGCCTGAGCAGCGGCGTCGGCCTCAAGCACATTATCCGTCGCGAAGACAATTTCACAGGGGTCCAGATTCAATGCCTTCGCAATGTTGGTGTAGCTTTGAGCGTCACGTTTTCCGCCGATTTCAGTGTCGAAATGGCCCGCCAAGAGGTCCAAGAGGTCGCCCGCTTCGCTGTGCCCAAAAAGCAGCTTTTGCGCGGCTACACTTCCCGAAGAATAGATGTAGACCGGGATCCCCGCACTCTTCCAGCGTTTTAACGCAGGCACCACGTCTTGAAAAAGATGGCCTTTCACTTCACCGGATTCATAACCTGCAACCCAGATGCTGCCCTGCAGGCTTTTCAATCCGCGGTTCTTGCGGTCGAGATCCATCTGGCTGTGCACGCTCTTGACGACGTCTTCGACGGTGCAGGACTCCGGAATGGTCGCCACACTCAGTCCTGCGGCATGGTCGGCTGCTGCATCCTGACGGATTTGTCGGATCACGGTCTGCAGACTGGCGCTCGACCAGTGGGACGCTAAATACTCCTGACAGTGCGCACGGGCGTAAGGAAAAAGCACATCGTAGACAAACGAGATGCTCGTGGTTGTACCTTCGATATCCAAAATAATCGCAGTCATTTATCGCCTTTGGGGCAGGGGTCTTCCAAGCGCTCGTCGAATTCGTGTTGGTTCGTCCCGGTGCGCTCGCGCCCTCGCGCAAGCAATGTGCTTGCGGCTCGCTCGTCGCCCCGAAGGCACGCCTCTTCACTCCACGCGAACCA
>JBFFMO010001391.1:0-1371 GCA_041554035.1 Allomicrovenator sp.
AAGCACCGATATTTCATGGGACACATCGGCGATTTCTGGAACGACCCACGTCATCGAAAATCCCTCGATGTTTAACAGCAACGGCGAGTGGTACGTCGCGTATGCAGGCAATAATTGGGATAGCCCACGGTATGCGACCGGCATCGCGTCATGCGGCAGCAATCCACTTCCAGAAAGCCGCTGTGTGCCGGTTCGCGAGGGTGTCGCGAAGCCCTATTTCGGTTTTACTGGCGTCGAAGGCCTGGGACCCTACCGTGGTCTGCCCGTGAACCATCAAGGGCCCGGTGGCATGGATGTTTTTGCGGCCGCCGACGGCACCTTGCGCGCCGTCTGGCATTGGTGGAATCCGTTCGATGCCCAACGTTATGTCGTAATTGGCAGGCTGCTTCGCGACGACGGCGGTTTTTACGTCGGCCCGTAATCGGTGGTGTTCACGGCTGCCGTTCGATGAAAGCGGCTCGAATCAAGTCGCGGACCGCTGCACGCTCGCATCCATCGACCGACGTGATCTTGATATGCCGCATTTTGGCGCCGGTGCCTTCAAGCAGGCTGTCAGGATCGGCAAGGTGGGCACCGCGATAGAAGCCAAGGTTAACCCACTTGGTATGCGGCATGATGTAGACATAACCTTGGCTCATCTTCTTTGGTCCCACACCAAACGTGGCCGCACGATCGCCGAGCCTCACAACGACACACGAGTCTGGGTCGATCGCCAGGATGATCTCGCGCAAGCGCAATGTCACAGGGCGTAGGTCCAGCGAGGTCATTTCCACTAGATCATCAAACGTCTCGGATTTCTCTTCATTCATCAGAGTTTCTCAAAAAAATTTACGGGGTTTGGTCGTCGCCAGAGCCACAGATTCGTTCATAGGTCCTGCACCCCGGGCTGAACTTCAGGCTTTCCATCAAAAATAGGTCGTTTGTTGGACATGTCCCCGTGAAGTCAGGACCGAGACATTCTTCAATCTCCTCACAGCAGTCTTTGAGTGCGCTGCAGGCTTGCGTCTGGCTCCAATGGCCTCGTGCAATCAGCGCTGAACATGCTTCCTCGCTGCCGAGACGACATGCTTTTTCGATGCGCGGAAAGCAGGCTTCGCCCGGCTCACATGTGTCTCGTCCGCTCCAGGTGGCTGCGTCACAGGCGCGCATCGCGTCCATGCTGTCGCATAACTCAGCGAAGTGTCGCGGCACTAACCATATCGAGAACATGAACACCAAAAATGGCATCGCCAACCCGAGCAGGAACGACACTCCGAGCCCAAACTTCCAACGAAACTTCGAGAAAGTGAGCGCTAGAACCATCGCCGCGACGCTGCTCAAAAAGATCCATTTCGTTGCGGTGTCACCATCCGTGATGCCGTAACCAATACC
>JBFFMO010001392.1:0-1370 GCA_041554035.1 Allomicrovenator sp.
TCATGATGAGGGTTCGTTTCATTGCGCCACTCCGGGTCAGTTTCAACGGCGCAAGCTAGCGGACCACTTGGCCTCTTGGCAAGTGACCCTCTCGGATCCTCCATCACTTTACCTTGAAGGGTGCGGGTGTTAATGCTGCGCACGTTTGATTTCAACCCCGAGAGAGCCATGCTGGAAGACGTACGACGAATTCATCTGTTGGGAATCGGTGGAATCGGAGTGTCGGGGGTTGCCCGAATTCTGAACGGCCGCGGTTTTGAAGTGTCGGGCTCGGATGTGCGCGAGAGCTCGCTGACCGAAGCGCTGCGGGCTGAAGGTGTGACGGTTCATATCGGACACGCGCCTTCGAATATCGACGGCGCCGAAGTCGTGGTGGTTTCAACCGCGATTCCAGAGACCAATGTCGAGCTGGTCGAGGCCAGAGAACGGGGTGTCAAAGTCGTGCACCGCTCTGAAGTGCTCTCAGAGCTGATTGGTCTGTACCGCACGGTGGGCGTCACCGGAACGCATGGAAAAGGCACCGTATCGAGCATGATTGCCTGGATCATGGATCAGGCGGGATTGGAGCCCGGTTTTATCATCGGCGGGATGCTCAATAATTTTGGCATCAACGCACGAGCAGGGCGTGGCGACTGGATGATCGTCGAAGTCGACGAGAGCGATGGGTCACACCATAACGTTCCCACGGACTACGTGGTCTGCAATTTCCTTGAGCTCGATCACCTGAATTATTACGACGACTTGCAGGATATCATCGCCAGCATGACGCGGTACCTTGAGGATAACCCACGCCTTAAAGAGGCGTTCGTGAACATCGATTGCCAGGGCAATCGTCAGATGATCGAAAACGTGCAGATGCGTCCCACGGGCTATAGCGTTGAACATAACGCAGAGTGGCGCGGCGAAGTGATTGGAGACGGCGCGTTGCCGATCGTGTTCAAGGCGTTTCATCGAAACGCGGAAGTGGGCCAATTCGAATTGAACTTGCCGGGCCGCTACAACGTCGTGAATGCGATGGCTGCGATTGCCGTAACGCATCGAATTGGCGTCGACATGGAGACCATCCAGAAGGCTCTGGCGAGTTTTCGTGGCATGGAGAACCGATTCACGATTGAACGGGGCGGTGGTGTCACGATCGTTAAGGACTACAACTCGCACCCCACCTGCATGCGTAAAGTGCTTGAATCGGCGCGGGACATGTCTCCCGGCCGGATCGTCAGTATTTTTAAGCCCTACCGTTACACGCTGATCAAGTACCTGCAGCATGAATACGGCAGCGCCTTTGCTGGCAGCGACGAGGTCATCATCACCAAGATGTACGCCGCCGAAGAAGACCCGATTCCTGGCGTCAGCACGCAGACCGTGGTCGA
>JBFFMO010001393.1:0-1367 GCA_041554035.1 Allomicrovenator sp.
AAACAGTAAATACTCCCTGATTGGTCCGCGCATAAAGCCGTGCCGCAGGTGTCGAACTCACATGAGCGCCCACAGGAGCTAAGGTCGTTGTTAACTTCCCCGAACCCCGACGCGCAGTTGTATTGGCAACGTCCTTCTTGGCACGTTGCCACCTTGTTTTCACCATTTAGAACCGGGCAGTCAGCGGTGATCGTACACTTGGCATTATTGGGATCGGTGTTGTTGTTGGACGACTGATTATTGCCGTCGTTTCCTGCATCGGAGATATTGCTCGTCGGCACGGGAGCGTCGTCGCTGCACGCCATGAGACCAAAGGCCAGTGATAGAGAGATCCAACGAAACACGTACATTCAGCGGCCCCAGATTTATCGAATTGTCGAAAAGCCGGTTGGCTCACGAGGATGGGCTGGAGTATCCACCAAATGGCAAAGGGAAATCAATAAGGCCGTTTGGTGCCTGTAGTATAAGGACTTCAAGGTCGCTCCTGCCAAACCGTTCATGAGGGACAGTCAGGACGGGCTGTGGTGTGCGGTTGCGTCGCCGCCCGCTATTTGCTTAGACTCGCGCGCGTGAGTGGTTTTGTTGAAAGGTGTTAAAATGGCTGTCTCCTTAAAGGATGCCTACATGGCGTCAAATCCTGTGCAATTATCGAATCCAGTTCGGTTCGTCACCGCGGCCAGCCTATTCGACGGGCATGACGCGGCGATCAACGTGATGCGACGGATTCTGCAGGCATCGGGGGCCGAGGTCATTCATCTGGGGCATAACCGCTCGGTTCAGGACATCGTGGACGCAGCGGTCGAAGAAGACGTTCAGGGCATCGCTATTTCGTCCTATCAGGGCGGCCACATGGAATTCTTCAAATACATGTACGACCTGCTCAAAGAGCGCGGGGCAGGGCATGTGAAGATTTATGGTGGTGGTGGTGGAGTCATCGTCGCCGACGAGATCGACGAGCTTCACGCCTACGGCATTTCGCGGATTTTCAGCCCCGAAGACGGCCGAAATTTGGGTCTTCAGGGCATGATCGATTTGATGCTGCGCGAGACCGATTACAGCGTGACGGAACGCGGCGTTCAACCAAGCGCCGACGAGATTGCCAAACGAAATCCAAGCGCCATCGCACGGGCCATCACGTGGGCCGAGCTCGGACGTTTTCAAGAACTGGAGCTGCCTAAGCGCGATTCACACGCGCCGGTGGTGGGGTTCACGGGAACGGGCGGAGCCGGAAAATCATCGCTTACAGATGAATTCCTCCGCCGTTTCTTGATGGATTATCCAGACAAGACCGTGGCCGTGTTGAGCGTCGATCCTTCGCGCAAAAAGAAGGGCGGGGCGCTGCTGGGCGACCGAATCCGCATGAACTC
>JBFFMO010001394.1:0-1365 GCA_041554035.1 Allomicrovenator sp.
CAACCTGATCTTTTGTTCCGATTGGGAAGGTTCCCAAGATGTCGACGCGATCGCCTGGACGAAGCAAACCGGAGACGCCGCTGATCGCATCGACGGCCACTGACATGGCGCGCTCCTGCGGTGGAATCTTGGAAGAAAGTGTTCGCGACACCTCTTGAACACTGAAGTCCGAAGTAAGGATCATGGCACCCTCCTCGACGTTCACCGCGAGGGGTGTGCCGAGATAGATGTTCAAATCGTTTTCAAGGAGAGGGTTAGGTGGCAGGAAGCGCTGCGGGACCTGCTCGGTCGTGATCTTGTCTTTCGACAAGGGCGTACCTGCAGGAATATTGCGCGCGGCCTTGACGACCTCGATCTGATCGCGAACCAGTTCGTCTTTTTCTTTTTCAAGCTGGCTTGCGTACAAATAAAGCAGCGCGGCAGCGAAAAGGCCGACCATAACTGCGGCAATTAGAAGTTTCTTCTTGGCCATGCCGTATCTCCCTCGATCCGACCAACAGTGTTGGTCACAAGTAAAAGGCTTCGTAAATTGGTAACTTCGGGAGAGTAACAGAGTGTTTTGGCATGGTCCAGTCAGGAAGAGCCGTACTCAAGGTCATTCCAATCGGAGTTCTCAAGGCGTTGGAGCAGTCGGGCAACGACGGCGTCGGCCAGAGCGATCCCTGTGGGCCTGGGAGTCAAAAAACGCCCCAGATCGCCACGGTTCTGCCTTTGATACTGACAGGCTTTGGCGATCATCTGGATCGAGTCCGCGGCCTTGACGATTTTGGCCTCCAGGGAAATCCCTGCCTCATATTCTTCGTAAATCCTCTGGGAGTCTGGCATCCCCTGCAAGATATCGGTCGTGATCTTGGACTCCAGAGCTTTGACGCCGATCATTTTTTCTTTGATCGGCTTTGGAAGGTCGGTCGTTTCGGATTCGGCCAGGTCATGCAAGATGGACATCTGAAGGGCCTTACCGACGTCCGCGCCGAGCTTTGTGGCTAACCAAAGGACCACGAGGGTGACGTTGTAGGAATGTGCCGCGATACTCTCGGGCGCGGTCACGCCGGCAAAGATCCACCCTGTTCGCGGCAGGGCTTCGAGGCGTTCACCTCGATTGAGCAAGCGAATCATTTCGTCTGGGTCAGTCATGAACGTACCGCAAAATAAGAAGAGTCGAGCATTATCACGGTGTCTGATTGACCGTCCACGCGCTTGACGGCGAGAGCCTGCCTGCCTATCGTCCGGCGATTAACCGCACGGAATAAGGACCAACACGATGCATCAGTTCATCTACGCACTTGTCTTCAGTCTGGCATTGATGGGGTGTGAAAAAAAGGGCACCGACACTCCTGTGGCGCCACTCACCAACCAGGCGACTCA
>JBFFMO010001395.1:0-1365 GCA_041554035.1 Allomicrovenator sp.
CCTGGGGTTTTTTCGGATTATTCAGGTTCGGAGCCTGCGGTGTCGTTGGGTGAAAAAATGGTGTTTCGGGAAATCGAAGGCCCCACAATTCAGACGTCCGCAGGCGACGTGCATGTCGATGGAATGTTCGAACTCGACCGTGCAATTGGCGGGTTTGATGTCGGTGGCAATATTGTTTTTTCCTCTCCAGAGCCCAGTCTGATTCGAAATGTTGGCGACGGCTCATGTCAGTTTTGGAACCATACTCGCAACAGATTGGTGTCCAAAAAATGTGGTTTTTCACCGATGATTTCGCATGCAACGACCGGCATAAATAGTTTTGAAAATGTCGATTTCATCAATAATAGAGGCCCCGCGATTAGGGCCCGCTCCACGGTTACGCTCGAGAACGTGCTCGTGGGGGGCAACGATGGGGGAGTGATTGCCGAAAGTCCGGATATCGCCGTCGTGTTGAAAGAAGACGTGCGAATTCTAGGGAATCATGGCCCCGGAATCATGGCCAAGGCCGGCGATATTCAGGCATTGGCTCCCTTTCGTGTCGAAAAGAATGAAGGCGCCGGCATCATTGTGCAGGACGGCGATTTCCTCTTCGAAAACGACTCGGATACACCGGCAAAAATTCGTCGAAACGCCAACGGCGAGTCGTGCGCGCCAGTGGGTGACCAATCCGCCTATCCAGTCTACGACAGATGCATTCGAGCGGGGCTCTACGTGCCCAACGGAAGCGTGATTTCTTCTGGGCTCGAAGTGACCGAAAACGTGGGCGAAGGCATTGCGGCCGACCAGGTCGAGCTCTCCTCGTCCGCGGTGTGCGGAAATAGTGGCGCCCAAATCGTCTCGCGCACCGAGGTCTTGGACGACGTCGAACTCTGCAACAAGATTATCGACCGACCTTCTAAGAACGATGACGGGTGCACTTCGGCGCCAGGCCTTCTCTCGCCCTTGGTGCTCCTTGGCTTTTTCGGTTTTCGTCGCCGGAGGCGCAGGCAATCTTGTGGCTGAAGTGCTCGTATATTAAGCGCAGAGTCACATGCGTGGCTGCCCCGCTTACCGGTCGCATAATCGCATGGGTGGCTGGAGCCTCGCGGACCCGCAGTCAGCTCCTGAGACCTGCCTCGCATACCAATCATTAGACTGTTATCCTGCACGCAGCCACACTTGGAAATCGGAGGCGGGATGCGATTTTTTGTCGCGATATTTTTGGTTCTTTGGGGCAGCACCGCCTTGTCCTTGCCACTTGAACCCACTGCTGCGCTCGTTAGCGGAGATGTGATCTCGGCTGGGCTGGTCATGGAATCAGCAGAAGTCGTCGGTCTGACGGATGCTGGCCAATTATTGACCCAAGGGCTCGCCTCCAAAAATGGC
>JBFFMO010001396.1:0-1364 GCA_041554035.1 Allomicrovenator sp.
GAGCGGAGCGTTCCTTGAGTTTATCAAGGAAGGTGGTTGGGAGTACGTGCGACGGACGTCGGACGGTGGAGCCGTCATCATCGTTGCCGTCACGGACGCGCAACGTGTGGTTCTGGTGGAACAGGCCCGCCCACCGGTGGGCAGAAATTGCATCGAGTTTCCTGCAGGGCTCGTGGGCGACCAGCTCGAATTTGTTGGGGAAAGCCTCGCAGTCGCGGCCGAGCGCGAGCTGCTTGAGGAAACAGGCTATGCAGCCGAAAATATGGAGTACCTCACTCACGGGCCGCCCAGCCCGGGTATGAGCAGCGAACTCGTCACGTTTTTTCGCGCCACGGGCCTTAGAAAGGTCGCAGCAGGCGGCGGCGACGACACGGAAGACATCACGGTTCATGAGATTCCTTTGGACCAGATCACGGCGTTTCTGGACGGTGCACAACGCCGTGGAATTGCGGTCGACCCCAAAGTTTATGCCGGCCTGTATTTTCTGGGTCTGCGTGGCGCACGGCAGGTGCGTGAGGTCTCGTTTCAGGCACCTTTTGAAACTCCAGTTCGCAACGAGTCTCCGACCGGGCTTGTTCTGGCAGACGAGGTTTTGGCCCGAGTTGACGAACTCTTGCCTGACCTGACAGGCCAAGGCCGGGTTGGAATTCTCGGCGGCTCGTTTAACCCGCCACATGTGGGGCACGCGTTGTTGGCCCACGCGTTATTGTCCACCGAGCCGCTTGATGAATTATGGGTCATCCCGGTCTGGCGGCATCCTTTTGGGAAAGACTCCGTGAGTTTCGAACACCGAGTGGACATGTGTCGTCGGGCTTTCGGGTTGCTGGGCACGCGGGTTCGTGTGGTTGAAATCGAGCGCGTTCTGCCCACCCCGAGCTACACGGTGCAGACGCTGAGCGCGATTCATGCGGTGAGACCCGGCGTGCTGCCCACGTTGATCATCGGTTCGGATATCGTGCCGGAACTGCCTCGCTGGCGGGACCCCGAACGTCTACCGTCGTTGTCGAATCTGATCGTTGTGCCACGTCAAGGCGCGCCAGAGTTGGAACCCCCAGCGGACCTTCCGATCAAGATATACTCGGGGTTTCGACTACCCAAGGTATCAAGTTCAGCGATAAAGATGGCTTTATTGACGGGCGGTAATGTCGATGGTCTGCTTGATTTGGATGTTTTGTCCTACATCCGTGAGCACGGGCTCTATGTGGAAGAGGTAGGGCGCTCCTGAATTGGTTGGTTTGGATGGTTCATCGTATAGCCCTGCTGGCAACGGTTCTCTTTGTTAGCTGGCCTTCATTTGCTCTCGCGTCTGAGGGGGCGGCACAGGATTCATTGCGTCCTGTCTTGATCCTCTTAGGCGTGGTCAC
>JBFFMO010001397.1:0-1364 GCA_041554035.1 Allomicrovenator sp.
ACCAGATCGCCGGCGAGGATGATTTCGTCGACGGATGCATCGGCCAGATCGTTCAAGACGGCTTCGAAAGCGGGCAGGTTTCCGTGGATATCAGCGAGAACTGCGATTCGGGTCATAGGGTCTTCATACCCAAAGATAGGGCTTCCAATGGTCAGGCTGATGGCCATCCCCTGGACTCATGGTGAATGGCAACCACCTTGGCGCGCGGGGGCGCTGCGCAAGTGTCATGCGGGCGTCTTCGAGGGTGTAATCACCTTTCTGACGATTGCATGGCTCGCACGAGGTCACGATATTTTCCCACGAAGTTTGTCCACCTCGACATCGTGGAATCACGTGATCGAATGTGAGCGTCGCTTCGAGGCTCGATACACCGCAATACTGGCACAGATAGCCGTCACGGCGATACACATTCGCACGAGAGAACTGAATCGTTCGACGAGGCACCTTGACTCGCCGCATCAATCGAAGCACCGATGGCAAGGTGTGTTCGGCCGAGGCAGACCTCACGCTGGTGCGTTGCGGCTCGAGGATCTCGGCCTTTCCAAGCACAATGAGCGTGATGGCCTTTTTCCAGTCGATCACCAGGATCGGCTCATAGGTCGAATTAAGCAGTAATGCAGGCTCCATCATCAAATACTCGCGATGCACGCTCCGATGAGCGGGGTGACACAGAGAGACTATCTAAGATCCAAACCGGGTGTAAGTATTTCCATTCGGGTCAAGTTTTGTGCGCCTGAGGGCTACCCGCATCAAAAACTCATATGAAACAGCCGGCCATTCCTGGCCGGCGATTCTTAAAGGCAAACTCCGCTCACACACTGGTATTTCTGTTCGCGGGGACAATCTGAGTCCGACGTACATTGCTGGACGCTGCCTGCCCAACGACGGTAGGGAATCACCACTCGGTCACCCGTTTGTGGTGGGGTCGGGCCCTTGAAGAGGACACGATTGACGATGCTGTCGTAATCCCAGCCATCGGCACGACTTCTGGTCCAGTCGATGATCGTCGCGGTTGAGACCTGACCGACTTTGACCTTCATCGATGGCGCCACGGGCACGCCGCGCAGGCGCAGGCCGCTGGCGATGCCGGCGGAGGCCGTCGCAATCTGCTGCAACGTGGTCGAAATGTCGGCCTGGCAGATGCTGCCTGCGGTTCCACCGGTGCGTTGGACGATGCGGTCGATGCCGGCCGAGGCCTCCGAAGCGATGGTGCAGGGCGTGCCAGGAATCCAGAAGATTCCAAAGACGGTTGCACCCACGTCTGGACGCAGGAAGTAATCGATGAAGGGTTGCGTCACCGTGTCCAATTGTGCGGAGTTAAACGAGGCGTCCAAGGTCGGGTCGTTTGGAATTTCTCCAGCACC
>JBFFMO010001398.1:0-1363 GCA_041554035.1 Allomicrovenator sp.
ATCGACGTCCACATCGGTGTTGTAGCGATATCGCGCGGAGACACCTGTGGTGACCTTCATTTCTGCGGCATCAAGTACGCCATCCAGGTTTGGAACACATTCCAAGGCGTTATTGGTGTTGCCTTCAAAGGGATCGAGCGTGTCGACGGGCGTTGCGTTGTCGCCGCAGGCGGCGACCAATAATATGAGTGGAATAAGGTACTTCATTAAAACTCCATCCAGACGCTGACTCGTCCAAGTTGCGCGGCTTTGGCCGAAAGGCCGTCCGAAACATTGTCAAACCCAGCACCCGGGAAAAACACGGCATAATCAAAGGCCATGCTGAATCCAGGTGATTCCCATGTCAGGGAAGGATCGAGTTCCACGCCCAGAAACGCTTCGCCTCCGGGTGTCGAGGTGGGCTCGATCGCCTGCGAGACAATACCTGCAATTGAAAACTGAAGCTCGCGTTTATTGAACTCGGCCAGGGTCCACTTGATGTGCGGTCGCACGTAAACGACGTCGGTGACCGTTCCGATGATCTCGGAGAATAATATCTGATCGACGCGATAGTCGGGATGGAATCTGAAGTTGTCGACTGTGGTGTCGCGAGGCAGGGAAGCCTGAATGCCATCCAAATCACCAGGTTCTGGCGCGTCGCCAAACGGGTCGGGCCGCGCTCCGAAACCGGGCGCTGAGTCACCGCTGGCGGCTCCAAGGTCAAGGCCTACCGTGAGGGCTTTGACGACCTCTACGTGGCTCTCAAGGGCGCCGCCCCATTGCAAGGAGGTCAGTTCTTGCGGAACCCTCACGCCGGGAATCAACGAACCGTTTTCGATGGATCCCCAAAGGAAGGCCATTTCGGCCTCAAATCGCGCTTTCGGAAGATCCAGCCGCAACCAAAGGTCGCTCGCCACGGCCTTTGAGCCTCTTTGAACGACCTGTGAGCTGTCGATAGGGACCTCTTGTGCGGTCGGTGTGTACGACGCCGGAATATCGGTGTCTTGCCAGCGATACGAAACAAAGGCGCCGTAATTGAACGTGGGTTTTCCGCCCTTTCCTCGACGATCGCGCGAAGCCTGGGTGTCGTAGCGCATCATCGCAAAAGTCGCCCCGCGTACGTCGTCGGAGGTTGCGAAGTCGATGGCGCGGTTATTGGCCCGTTCATGGGTCGGACCCACAAAACCGATATCGTAGGCCAGCGCAAAAATATGGCCCAATACCGGGGTGACAAAGGCGACTCGGTCGGCTGCGTCTCCGGAATTGCATTGCCTGCAATCCCCAGAATTCGTCAGCATTCCAAGTCCCCAATCGCTGCCCATGCGGCCCACCGAAAAGAGTCCAAAAGGCGTCAGGACTTCGCCCCATGCGCGTTTCACCGAAA
>JBFFMO010001399.1:0-1359 GCA_041554035.1 Allomicrovenator sp.
CGTCGTCCAACATGTGTCGGAGTTCGGGCCAGGTGAGGGAGTTGCGGCGGGCGGTGAGGCTTCCCCCTGGCACGTATTCCATCACAAAAAACGGGCTGTCTTGAACCAACTCAAGGCTGATTGCGGCCTTAGGAAGCAGGCCGAAATCAAAGACCGTCACGATATTCGGGTGATGAAGGCGCGCCGTGGATTCGACTTCACGGCGAAACTGAGCCTGAAAGTCTTCGCTAAGCGCCGTAAGGTCAGTCATGACCTTGATCGCGACGGTTGAGGACTGCACGATGTGCGTCCCCAGCCAGACTTCCCCCATGCCTCCTTTAGCGAGGCGTGAGTCGATTGAATAGGTGCCTATTTGCATATTTGGGCAGCCTACAACGAGGCTGCTGCGTGGGCAATTCGCCAAATGATACGCAAGAATACCCTCTCCTGAATTTGACAAAGTTTCCCGCGCTGAACAGACTATCGCCAACTCAAATTACCCTGTGGAGGGCGCGAATGAACAATTTAACTCGAGTACTTTTGGCCGTCGGTCTGGTCGGTTTTGCCGCATGCGGTGACGATTCACTGAGCGAAGAAGATTCACAACAAGGCTTTGCAGCTGCGAATGCCGTTTTGGCTCAGGGCGGTGCGTCGGCACAGTCGAGTGCGGCCAACGGTGTGATCGCGATCGATTTTTCGTTCAATTGCCTTGAAGGCGGAACGGCGAATTTTGTGGGTACGCTGGACGATGCTCAGACGGGCTCCAATGCCGAGGCGTCGTTTACTTATGTTGTGACGTTCAACGATTGCGTTTCCCAGGGTCTGACTCTGGGCGGCGAAGTGACCTACAAGCTGGATTTGGCCGCGACGGATACATCCTCGACGCTTGAGTACAGCTATGTCGGCGACCTTTCGTTCTCGGGCGATGTCAGCGGTGATTGCTCGCTTGATATGTACTCGAAGATTACGACGACAACAGACGGAACCGGCGGTTCGGCGACGTTTGAATACCGTGGAAATCTGTGTGGAAACGACGCCGGTTCATTGAACGGAAACGGCTCTTTCACCGTAAATATCCCACAGACTTGATGATTTAATTCACGGGGTATTGTTTTTAAAAGATCCCCGTGTTTTAGTTCCCCAACGGATGCGCCTAGGCGCTTGAATTTAGGACGATTGATGTCACGAACCACAACCACACAAAAGCTCAGCGCAATGAATTGCGTCGCTATTTGCGTCGATCAGGGTCGAGGCTTCTTCAGCTCCTAAATTATCCAAAATAGTCATTGGAAATGAGCTGCAGAGCATACGATCTGCGGCTCTTTTTTTTGATGGTTTTGCGATTCCATCGATGAAAGCCGCAGATCTTTTCGGGTTTAA
>JBFFMO010001400.1:0-1354 GCA_041554035.1 Allomicrovenator sp.
ACTCGGGGTTTTGAATGATAAACTGATCGAGCGGGTCATCACTGGCCACCAAGACAGACAGCGACGTCCCACCACTACGACCTGCACGACCGAATTGCTGCCAGGTCGAGGCCACCGTTCCTGGATATCCGGCAAGCACGCAGACATCCAACGACCCGATATCGATGCCGAGTTCCAGTGCATTGGTCGACACCACACCCAGCACCGATCCATCACGCAGTCCGCGTTCGATCGAACGGCGTAGATTCGGCAAATATCCGCCGCGATAACTGGCCACACGATTGGCCAGATACTCTTTCCGATCCCCTTTCAGCCGTTCCTTGAGGTGTTTGATGAGCACCTCAACCGATTGGCGCGACCGCGTGAACACGATCGTTCCACACTCCTTCTCCAACGTGGTTTTCGCGATACTCTGTGCGGCCGACAGCGCACTCTGACGGCGCATCTGTTGAATGTCTTTGATCGGTGGATTCATGAAACAAACGTAGCGCTCAGCTGCCGGCGCCCCATTTTTGTTCACAAGTTCAAAGGCTTGTTCCGTCAGCGCCTCGGCGAGTTCTTTGGGATTGGCAATCGTGGCGCTCGTGGCGAGAAACACAGGGTTCGAACCATAATGCGAGCATATGCGCTTCAACCGACGCACGACATTCGCAACATGGCTGCCAAAGACTCCTCGATAGGTATGAAGCTCGTCCAACACGACGTACTTCAGGTTTCTGAAAAAATGAGCCCACTTGTCATGGTGTGGCAAAATCGCGGCGTGAAGCATGTCGGGATTGGTGATCACCAACCTGCCGCTTCGCCTTATTCTACGCCGCACGTCAGGCGGGGTGTCCCCATCATAGACCTGCGCTTCCCACGACTCGTCAGCGTCAGGACATCCCTGCAACAAAAGGTTCAACTCCGAGGTCTGGTCTTGCGAGAGGGCTTTGGTGGGATAGATGAAAAGGGCCGAAGCGTTCTGATAGAGCCCGTTCAGGATTGGCAGGTGATAACAGAGGCTTTTGCCGCTGGCAGTCGGCGTCACAACCACGACGTTCTTGCCGGCAAGTGCGTGGGTGATCGCGGCCGACTGATGAGAATAGAGCTGATCGATGCCTCGATTTCTCATCATTTGTTCAAGCCGTGGATCCAACGCCTCGGGAAACGGAGCGAAGGTCGGCGAAAGCGCTGGGATATGCTTAATCGCGGTGAATGACCGCCCCACGCCACTGCCCGACTTCCAATAATTCACCAAAGTTCTTATTCAGCGCAACATCCGCCGTTACCTCATCACTCGCTGCACGCTTCTCGAGCTCAACGTCTTGGTCGGTCCAATGAGTAACCGCCCTAAGCAGCTCGTACTCCTCCTTCT
>JBFFMO010001401.1:0-1353 GCA_041554035.1 Allomicrovenator sp.
CGCCATCGAAGGGTACCTTGAGCATCGAGGTTCGGTGGAGTTGGCCGAAGCGTCGTCACTGGTGCTCGAAAAGCTCGAAGCCGGCCTGAGCGGGAGCGGTGCCTCGATTGCGGACATGACTGACCTCTTTGCGGAATGTCGATTTGGCTTTCGACAAGCCCTCAAACAGTGGCCCGACAACGACGTCGCTCGAAACGGCCTACAGCGTACCGGCGAAGCCCTGACTTTGTATTATTTGTCTCAAGGCAACGTGCTCGGAGCCCGCGCGACGCTCGAGGCTATGGACTCACCTAATGCTGCCCTGCAGGCGAAGGTGGAGGCCGCGGAGTTGGGCAAGGCTGAGGAGGTCGAGCATGTGCTTTTGCTTTCGCGCATCGCCAAGCGTTTTGATCCGCGCGTTGCACAGGGGCTCCGATCGATTCTGATGTTGCTCGGAGGGATCGCGTGGGGCGGCTCGTCGTTGTGGAATTGGCTTTATGCCGACCTCGCCAATACTGATGCCGCTCGAATGGCTCATCTATGGGCCCTGACACGCCCAGCGATGATTGGATTGCTGCTGATCTTGGCGTTCCGTCGCTCGCTGCTCGCCAGCGAGATCAATCGTCGCTTTGCGCTGATTATTGTGGGCGTCTTAGCCGGAATGGCCGCTCTCCGAGTGGGCGTCGTGCTGTCTGGTACGCCCATGTTGTCGGCGATCTGGATGGAATTTCCGCTTCATATGATGGCGTTGGGCTCGATTGGACTGCTTTTTAAGAAGCGCCTTGCGCTCCTGGGCGCGCCGTTTTTATTGGCCACGATTCTTGGGGCACAAGATCCCGTCAACGCTTCGCTCTATTTGGCGATATCCCATATGGTTGTTTTTGGGTTCGTGGCCTGGGTTTGGCGCCCAACGAAGAGTGCAACGCCTGAGACTGGACTCTAAACGGCGAAGAAAAAGATAAGTGCGCCTGCGATCATCACTAAAGCGAAAATTATCATCACAAGAACGAGTGGAATGAATAAATCCTTCGGCCGTTGGACGTCGTCGGGTCCTGAGAAATCGACGGACTCGGTGAGTAGAATCTCGGCCGTGGGTGGAGGGACCGTGGTGCCCTGAATCGCTGCACTCAGGGCCTCGATCGCCACAGCCGCGGATTTTAATCGTTCAGCTGGTCGCTTCAACAAAAGTCGGTTCACTGTTTCACGCACGACGTCTGGGACTTCGATATCGTCCGGCACGGTAAGGGGAGCAGCATCGAGCTGCAACGCCGCGGTCTGGAAGTCGTTTCGTGACTTAAAAGCTGGCTCTGAGGTCAACAATTCCAGCGCGATGATGCCCACCGAGTAGAGGTCGGTCGCGGGTGTGAGTGCCTC
>JBFFMO010001402.1:0-1353 GCA_041554035.1 Allomicrovenator sp.
GAAGAACAGCGCAAATTGGTAGACGCGCTGGCCCGGCAACTGGATGCAGCCCAAAACAGGATGGACGAACTGGAAAGCCGGGCGGAATCTCGTCAACGAGAAAAAGAATCCCACGCTGAAATCATCGCCCGCCAGGCTGAAGCCGTTATAGAGAGCCGCTGAGCGGTCGGTTCCAGGGACACGAATCATCGCGTCTGTGTAGCCCGCGTGCTCGCCAAGCGGCGTCACCGTCACATATTCGCCGCCTTTGGGCTGAAAGACCATCCGGCCATAAAGACCATCTTTATTTCCAAGCGGCGAATCTTTAAGTTCGGGCGGAATTGGATAAAGTTCGCAATAATTCTGAACAAGTTTCATGTCCGGACGCAACGAGTCCTCGAAAAATGCAGGCAGGGATTTACGGCCTTGTTTGCCCGTCGTCGGATCAAATTCCGTCAGACTTGCTTCGTCACCGTAGCCCGTGCGCGTCCAGAAAGACTCACCATCACTCAAGATGTAGCCCTGTTGTGGCAGGGTTTCGTCACCCGCGCGGAAGGCCACAGGGCCTGCGACCATCGAACCGTCGGCCCGTTCGACGCCGACCACTCCGCCCCATCCCAGGTATCCACCTTGGAAGGTGTGATTTGGCTTGCCGCTCCAATACGCGACGTGATTCCAGTTTTTGTCGTAGAAAACGACAAGGAGTTGCCCACCTGCATAGGCGATATGATTGACGGTCTGTCCCTTGGGCAGCTTGAAGTCGTGGTCAACCAAACGCCCTTTGGGGCCAATCACAATGCCTTTGGTCGGCGAGTAAAGGATCAGAAACGGAAATACACCCGCGACCTTAACCTCGACGTCGTGTTTGGGGCCTCGCAATTCGTTGTAAGCAGTCTTTGCTTCGGTCCACTGGTATTCGTCCAGAAACCCACCGTTCAACGTGCGAGTAAATGGCGCCACCAATTCCAGGTCTTGCAGCCTTGCCCAGGCGTTCGGAAACTCCTTGAAGGTCGCTGCAGAAGTCGCGCTGCGTAGTTTTGCCACGTTCTCTTTGAACGACGGAGCCGCGCCGTCTCCGATTTCATCGGCGCGCCGTTGCAGCCATTTTTCGCGAGCCCGTTTTAGCCCGACTTTCCCACGCGCGGCAGCCTCGAATTCGGCATTTCCAAACACAGATCCGACCGCACCATCGACAATATTGTCGAACCGGGGATCGGCCCCAAGGTATTTGAGGTCACGCAAGCGTTCGCTCATCCCCTCTATGGGCGTGGCCCATGTACTGAAATCAATCGCGTCCGGGACTTTGACCGGAACTGCAAGCTCCAAGAGCAGATCGAGTACATCGATGTCGACGACTTTGTACCAACCGGAACC
>JBFFMO010001403.1:0-1352 GCA_041554035.1 Allomicrovenator sp.
CAAACGGTTGTCTTGGTCTTGGAAGACGGACGCGAAGTTGTCGTGCGAGTACACCGTCTGACGTCAAAATCAGTCAGCCTTTGCGTGATGGCGGATCGGTCCATCAAGGTTCATCGCGACGACGATGTCCAGGAGGCGGGATGAACGCCTACACAGACGACAAAACAGCCGAGGTCTTTATTGAAGGCGTGAAACTCGACGACTCAGCGCGAAACACCAAGGTTACGAGGGTAGCTCTTGGGCCTTGGGATAAGGATGAATGGGGCATCATCAGCTCATGGAACAGCAAATACGTTTTTGTTCGGTACGGCCAATGCGGAACCGCTGCAGCAACACTTGCCGACGAACTCCGCTGGGGATGGCGCCGGAGGGCGGCATGAGCGCACGATCACGTCCCTTCACCAATCCACGTCGCACGCAATTTTTGCTGTGCGTGATTGTCCCATATTTGGATAGCGGTAAGCCCATTCCCGAAAGTGTTCTCAACGAGACAGTTGCTCAGATGAAGAAATTTCGTCGCTGTGAGGAGGCTGCGTGAAAGTCCCAGGCTACTACATTCCAAAAGCATTGGCTGCTCAGTTGGATTCCTTGGAACTCGCCGGAGTGTTTGCGCAGTTGGAATGGGTAATCACGACTGCCGAGAAACACGGCAAATGTCAGGCGGATGAAAACGACAATACCTGGTTGGAGTTATCGATCACTGAGTTTCAGGAGCAACATTTTGAGTGGATGAGCAAACGGACTGTGCAACGCAATCTTGAGTCACTTGTAGAAAAAGGTTGGATTCGTCGTGATCACAAACGTGGTCGAAAAAACCGATGGTCAATAAGTGATGCCAGATCCGGTTCAGCACTAATGCCAGATCCGGTTCAGTTGCACACTCAAAGTGATGCCAGATCCGGTTCAGTACTAATGCCAGATCCGGTTCAGAGTAGTGCCAAATCCGGTTCAGAGTGGACCGAATCTGGCACTACTCTCGTATATAAGGATCGCGCGCGCGTTAAACCTAAAAACAAGAAACCTGTTGAAACCCAGAACACAAAACCAACAACAACACCGACAGCAGAAAACCAAAACGAAAAAACACAGGCCTCCGAGACAAGCTCGGAGGCCCCTACCCCCTATAGTCCCCCTTCCCCAAAAGTGTCGGCGAATGGGGATTGGGAAGGTTTTCATGATTGGGTCGTCGCCCAGATGGTTGCATACGGGCATCCACACGAACGTGTCTGCCGTGGGAATTGGGCCCAACATTTCGTTGGGGTCCTGGGGTTCGACGACGCGAAGCGCTACATCTCAACCAGCCTAAGCAATCTCGCAGATCGCGAAACGAACATGGTGGTGCGCTCGATCAA
>JBFFMO010001404.1:0-1352 GCA_041554035.1 Allomicrovenator sp.
CCACTGAATGCCGCCTTGAGCTTCGGCGGGCTCACCAGCGCCGGAGCCCCATTCGGGCTTGTCGGCCTGCAGGTCTCCAAAAATCGTGGCGTAAACTCGCAGTCCTTCGGCTCCGGTCGGAACCATCAAACCTGCGCCGTAACGAATTTTGTCGTCGCTGACGTAGCCAAACTGGGTGCGTTCGGGGCGCATTTGATAGGCGACGTTGGTGAAGACGCCTACGCCAACGGGGTGGGTCCAGTCCAAGACGACTCTGGGTTCGATTCGAACCTCACCGTCGGAGTTGAACGATGTCTCGTCGCCAATCGGGAAATACACCGTGGCCAACGCGGCGGCGCCAAATCCCCAGGCTGAACCCGGTTTCAACAAACGGACTTTGGCCGTCGCGCGGATATCGCCCACGGTGGCGAGCGTTGCGTCCTTGTTCGCGGCTTTGGCATCAAGGTCGCCGCCTTCCTGCAAGAACGTGACGGGCAACATGATCCCCAAGTCAACGTAATCAAAAAGACCGATTCCAACCCAGATCTCTCCCATGGCCTGATACTCGATCAAAGGCGCATCATCTGCGTCTCTGGAGAGCACCAGGGGTTCACGAGAATAGTGAAAGAGCAGGCCAGCCGACGGAGTGAGGTGATCGAGCACGCCCGATCCCGCCACATTCAAGAGATTCGTCTTAAGAATGGGCAGCGGGTCGAAGTGATTTACCGTAAACGTCGGCGGCTCCTGCGCCATCAGCGTTCCAGGAAAGAACGCCATGAGCGCTAGAAGAATGGTTTTTTTCATACGGTGACCTCCAGGTCACTCCGAGAATGTTTGGCGGTAATTGAAGAACACGCCCGCATCGTTGGGTACGACATCAACTTCGATCGGACCCAAGAAAAGGGCCGAAAGGTCATCGTATTCTCCGGTCGCGGAGCCTAACGCCGACATCAAGAGGGCGGGACTGTAACGAAGGGAGATCCAAGGTGTGACGCCAGGCGCGGATTTCGCGAGTTCAGTCGCGTCGTCCGCAGCCGTCTGACCGGCTGAAATGCCGATTTGGGTGGGCGTCATCGCGATGAAGTAGTTGCCCGGAGGCAAGCCAAGCGACGGCATGGCAGGCACTTGTACTGCGGTTCCATCGGTCTTGATCGCAAGCGAAGCGAGGTCGGGGACCAACATTTTCAACGTGTTGAGCAGGTTCGTGGAATCGGTTGCAGAAACGACGAGCGAGCCCGTGAAGTTGTCCGTTACGGCCGCGGTGTACGCCCCGTCTGGAGCCGTCGGCTGGCCCTCTCCACCGACATCCACCGACTTGAGAATCGCGTTCAGGCCTTTAACGTCCGAAACCATTCCCGACGCCATCATCAAGC
>JBFFMO010001405.1:0-1345 GCA_041554035.1 Allomicrovenator sp.
CTACGCTGCAGGCCTTTGAGGGCAGGGGCACTATCCAAATCTGCCCTCGATATACCCGATTGGAATGGCGCCATGGATGATTTCCGAGCGCTCAACGATCAGGCCGTGATGTTCAAGCTCTCGACGCAATGACCTGACGGTGAAACGTCGATGGCCGGGGAAACCGCTGAGACTCAGGGCTCGTGACATCAGCCACGAAAGCGTATTTTCGTCGTGGCAAAAGGTCGGGGTAATCAAGCGTCCACCGGGTTTGAGTACACGGCGAAACGATGCGAGCGCGGCAGGGAAATCTGGCAACAAATGCAAAACATTGGCAGCGACCACCGCATCGAACGAACTGTCTTCGTAGTTCAGCCCATAAATGTCAGCCTGTTCAAAACGTACGTTTGAGAATCCTTCAGCCCGTACATTGACTTCGAGCAGTCTGACCATCTCTTCGGCGTAATCGGTCGATATCACCTGTGTCGCCGCCCCGGCGAGCGCGGTCGTGACCAAGCCTGTGCCTGCGGCGACTTCCAGAACAAGGTCGAAGCCGTTAACGGCTTCTCCGGCCAGAGCTGCCATTCTGGGAATTGGACGCCCCAGGAGCGCCATCGAGCGGTCGTAGTTCTTGGCGTGGCGTTCCCAGTAGGTCCTGTCGTTGCCGCTCATGTGCTGCTCCACATTCATTTCCAAAAATTTAATGTTTTAAAGAATACACATGCGTTAGAATCGTGGCATCGCGAAAGAATAACCCACCAGTAAGCGCTGAGTCCTCCTCAGACGGCTTCCATAGCGGAAGTCGAAGTCGGGATATGGATCGAAGCTGAGAACTAAAGGAAAAAAGAATGAACAAATTAGCATTGGCCTCGATCGCATTATGGAGTCTTGGAAGCCTCACCGCCTGTAACGTTGCAGACGCGGGGCGAGATGGTAGTTCCTGCTCGGTGGTCGAGGCCGACGGGGAAGTGCGTGTGGATTGCACTGACGGCACGTCAACGGTGATTCCAGAAGCGGCAGCTGGCTCGGCCATTGCGACCAGCGACGAAGTTGCGGGCGAAAACTGTGAAAGCGGGGGAACCCGAGTTGATCACGGATTGGACGCCAACGGCAATGGCGCGCTTGATGCCGAGGAAGTGAAAGGAACGACCTACGTATGCAACGGCGCGGCAGGTCAGGCGGGTCAGCCCGGTCAAGCTGGCGCCCCCGGTGCGGGAGGGCAGGATGCCGTGCAAGCGCTCATCGTAACCACCTCGATTGCCGCTGGCGTCGAATGCCCCAACGGTGGTGTTCAAATTGATGCTGGCATGGACACCGATGATAACGGGACGCTTGAGGCCACCGAAATCACGTCGTCAACGGCTGC
>JBFFMO010001406.1:0-1340 GCA_041554035.1 Allomicrovenator sp.
CTGGGTGACGCGATTCGATCGGGTCAAGACATTTTCAGCGGAGGATTGGAAGCCGATCAGTTTGATGAGATCGTTCAGACTGAGGCCCAGCGCGGTGAAATGCAGGAGATGCTTGCCGAGGGCGAAGAGGAGCCTGAGGAAGTCAAAGAAGAAGAAGAGGACGAAGTCTTCAGAAGTCTTGATGCCAAGATCTCGGCGATGTCGATTGCCCAGAAAGTCCGAATGGCTACGATTGGCAGCCGTGAAGCCGTCCATAAGCTGGTGCGGGATTCAAATAAGCTGGTGCATATGGCGGCGGTCCGAAGCCCTCGTGCCACTTATGTTGACGCAAAATCGTGGGCAATGAACAAATCGATGCCCGACGGTGTTATCTCCTACATCGCGAAACATCGCGATTGGTCAGGAAAATACGATGTGATGAGGGCGTTGGTCGAAAACCCCAAAACGCCTCTCGGCGAGACGTTGAATTATTTGACGCGTTTACGAACGAATGACCTTAAGATGTTGATGTCCAGCCGAGCTGTACCGATGCAGGTCGCCCGGCAGGCAAAAATTCTGTACACCAAACGAACCAGCAGCACTGGAAAGTAGTCGTTATGTCCAATCTTCCACCTTGCGGCATCTACAAGACTCGCAAAGCCCTCTCCGGTAAGGAAGAATGGGTGCGAGAAAGCCTGCTCGTGTATTTCCACAACCATTCCCAGCAGGGGCCCCCCTTGGTGCTGCTGCCTGCGGCGAACTCCCACAACCGGTGGACCTTTCACGACAAAGGTTATCTGGTCAAAGATGAGGAGTTCGCGCCCGCACTTCTGGAGCTTTTGCCCGAGGGATATTATGTCCTGAATGAGGCGATATTTTTGTCTCATGACGAGACGATCCCAGAGAACACGCTGGTGCAGCTCGGCTACAATCGAGCGGCAGACCCGATCTTGTTTTTGTCCCAATTCGACGACAACACGATCCATTTTCCCGCCAACGGTTTGAAGTGTACGCTTGAGATCTTTGACCTGTTGCGGCCTGTGGACTTTCGGACTCCCGAAGTCAAAGATCAGCACTAGTTACGCGCCCAACTCCGAGAGACTCATGAATCTGACGCGCAACCACGCGATCGCACGGGATCAGCAAGACCCGCTTGCCAAGTTCCGCGAGCGGTTCTTTTTTCCACGGCGCCCAGACGGGCAGCCCGTGATCTACCTTTGTGGCAACAGTCTGGGCCTTCAGCCCAAAGGCGTTCGTGAGGCACTCAACGTCGAGCTCGATGATTGGGCAAACCTTGGCGTCGATGGACATTTTGACGGCACCCATCCCTGGTTTGCCTACCACGAAATGTTTCGCCGGCC
>JBFFMO010001407.1:0-1339 GCA_041554035.1 Allomicrovenator sp.
GACGCTGGACGAAAAATCGACCGCGTACAAAATCCTGGGTCGAAGCATGGATCCTTTTGCCCGAGAATTCGCGTTGGGACGCCTGAAATCCACGGATGTCAGCGAGCCGGAACGCTATCTGGCAGCAAGGAGTCTTGGGCATTTCATGGACGAAGACCTCGTTCCTGAACTCTTCGCCCAGCTTTTGGTCCAACCGCCCACGGTGCGAGCTGAAATCGCGCACGTCCTCATGCGCATCATGAACTACGGGCCCGAAATCGATTGGGCTCGTGCGAGCGGTGAGAATTCAGCCGAAGCCGCCGAAAGATGGCAGACGTGGTCTGTAGATCACGGCAATTCCAGACCTACATGGTTGTTGGCCGGACTGCGGGAATACGGAATGCGCATTTCAACGATCGACGTCAACGAGATCGATAAACTGATCGCGGTTTTACCCAAGAGTTCGGAATACGTCGTCTACAACATCAATCGTGTGTTGCGCGAAACGACCGGCCGCTGGGCACCTCTGGAGGTGTCCGACGGAAGGAAGGTATACGACTATTGGTCTAAATGGTGGCGCAAGAACCAGGAAAGGGTTCTCGCAGGGGGCGCTGAGGGCGACGAAGAGTAGTCGCTTATTCGAGCTGCTTGTTTCGCTTCAGATTGCCCATGACTTTCTGGTATTCAACATCCCAAGCCTGTGAGCCCTCTTCGATATTCTTGATTTTGTCGCGCACTTCGCGGTCCAATTCTTCGTCGATCGCCATGTGGCGCTTGAGAATCGGCCGAATACGCTTACGAAGCTCGTGATCTTCCGAAAAGACTTCGTCGACAAAATTTGAATGAAGGAAGGCTTCAATCATCTGGTTGATGATGTATCCCAAGGGATCATCCATCTGGAAGTTCTTCTCACGTGCGAATTGCTTCTTCGCGCGCATCAAAGACCCGCCAAACTTTGCAGCTTCGTCCCGCGCACGCTCAGTGAGTTCGCGGTCCATACGGATGTACTCGCGGAGGACCGACTGAATGTCGAGTTCCACTTCCGGCAAGTTTTCTTCTAAGACCTCCAAGTCGCCCGACCGCGTCAAGACTCGAAGGACTTCTTCCGCGATAATCGGTACTTGGCCGCCGTATAGACGCATGCTTCTCTCTCGTTCGAGCTCAGGAAAGGCGAGCTCTGCAGGACGAAAACTCGTCCAAATCAACGCATAAAAGACCCGCCCGGAGGCAGATATTCCGCAGGATGTGGGCTTTTTACCCTATTCAAACTGATTTACAAGACAAAAGACCCCGGACACGGGGTCAAATCGACTTCTCGGATTGTCCGCCAATCGCCTTCACGAACCCTGAAAAATATTGC
>JBFFMO010001408.1:0-1339 GCA_041554035.1 Allomicrovenator sp.
AACAATCGCTCGTGTTGCCTTTGGAGCGATTGCCCGAAGTTTCTCGGGTCGATGTTTTTGGTGCACGACCCCTTCAGATCGTGATCGAGGTCGACGAAAAACGCGCCAACGCTGCAGGCGTTTCGGTGGCATTGCTGATTCAACGTCTTCAAAACGATAATTTTTCGATGGCGGCCGGCACGATGCAGGTTGCCGATTCGCGCTTTCCATTGCGAGTTCTGGGCAAGTTGGAGGACGTGCAAGCGCTTGAGGATTTACCGATAGAAGGCGGGCTTCGCCTGCGTGATGTGGCCGATATCCGCGCCGAACGTCCGGAAAAAACCGAGGTGTATCGGGTAGACGGGGCCGAGGGTTTTGTGGTCGCGGTTTATAAAGAATCCGGCAAAAACACGGTGGAATCCGCCCGTGCTATTCGCAAAGCCCTCGACGCGATGTCTGCCCCCGATTCGCCGGTGACGCCGCAGGTGTTTTTTGATCAAGGCGAGGTCATTGAAGGCAGCCTTGATAACCTGACCGGCACCGCGATGTGGGGCGGGCTATTTGCCATCCTTGTGTTGTTCTTCTTTTTGAGACGCGCGCGCATGACGGCGCTGACGGCGTTGGCGATTCCGATGAGTCTGCTCATCACGTTGGCCGTCATGTATTTTGCCGGCATCACCCTGAATGCATTGAGCCTGATGGGGCTGATGCTCTCGGTCGGGATGGTCGTCGACAACAGCATTGTGGTGACCGAGGCCATCCAGCGTCGTCGTATGTTGGGCGAGCCGATTGGCCTGGCGAGCCCGCGTGGTGCGGGTGAAGTGGGTCTGGCGATCTTGGTGGCGACCTCGACCACGGTCGTTGTTTTTCTGCCTATGGTGCTGATGTCGGGCAGCGAAACCATCAAGTTTTATCTTGGTGAAATTGGGTTTCCGGTCTGTGTTTCGTTGATTGCCAGCCTGGTTGTGAGCCTGGTTTTCATCCCCTTGGCGGTCACCTGGATCGACACCGAAACCACGGTTGCGCGCGTAAGCTCGATCGAAAAAATTCAGGACCTTTATGCCCGCTCGTTGGCTTGGTGCCTTGGGCATCGAGGCAGCGTGATGTTGGTGGTTTTCGGGCTGTTGGCGTCGGTCGCCTATCCGATGAAAAACATCAAAAGTACGGACAAGCTGGACGCGAATATCAACGACGTTCGGATCTTCTTTGATTTCGAGGCGACAACGACCTTCGATGAACGCGTTGAAACGTTGAGGATTTATGAAGCCTGGCTGAAGGAACACGCCAAGGAGATCGAGGTTCGCACGTGGATGACGCGTATTGGTGGCACCTGGAGCACTCCGCAAATTCGGGTCTTTCT
>JBFFMO010001409.1:0-1336 GCA_041554035.1 Allomicrovenator sp.
GAAGCGGGGTGCGCCTTTAGTGCGCTCGGCTGGATCGCTTTGCTCATGACGACCAGACTTTCGATCTTGGGTGGACAGCTGGTGATTGGTTCGCCGTCTTCATTCCGAGGGCGGAAGACCGAACCGAAGACCAAAGGCCGAAGGCGCAAGGCCGGAGGCGGAAAGCCGAATGAATCGCCGAAGGCGCAGGCTTGAATCAAAAGCCGAAGGCGCAGGGGTGGACGAAAGGCCGAAGGCGCAGGGGTGGACGAAAGGCCGAAGGCGCGGGCTTGAACGAAAGGCCGCAAACGCAGGATGAAAACCCGAAGGGGCAGGCTTGAGGTCGGGAGACAACGCGGGCACTCGACGAGCGAGCCCTGGTCTTCATACAAGCTGGGACTCTGAAGGCAGCACGCCACTGCCTTTGCTAAGTTCTTCTTCTCGAGCGCCACGGCCTCGCCCGCACAGCGCCAACGACTGGCGCGAATTCAGAAAACTGCCGAAGAGCCGACAAAACCCGGGCGAGGTTGGTGGGAGCGCATATTGTAATAGTGAGCCATTCGTCGGGATCCACGATGTAACAGACCGGGCTAATTCACCACATTTGGTTCGGGCTAATTCACCACATTTGGTTCGGGCTAATTCACCACATTTGGTTCGGGCTAATTCACCACATTTGGTTCGAGCAAAGTGACCACGCTTGGTTCGGGCAAAGTGACCACGCTCGGTTCCGCCAAACTGACCACAAATTTGCGGATGTTGATGTCGATTCTACAACACGCGACTGCTTCAGCGTCGAGAGACACAGGAGGGTCGCACGAGACCGCAGGAAATTGACATGCATCAATTACAAGACCTTGTCCGATTGCATCGTATAGGCGTGGGAGCCCGTCAGATTGCATGACATCTACAAATCAGTCCAAACACGGAACGTCGCTATCGAAATGCGTTGATGGGCCAAGGCCTGCTTCAAGGCGACGATGAGTTGCCAACCCTTGGCCAACTTGGTCAAGCAGTTAAACTCGAACTCAGCACGCAGACGTCGGTTCAAGAAATATCGGACATTGAGGCGCATCGCGTTGAGCCTTGGTTTGCGACCGCTCGCGTTGGACGAGCCGGTCGACCTTTATGAGTTGATTCGGCGTCGCTACGAACGCGGATCGATGATCGTGACGTCAAACCGAGATATTTCCGAATGGTATCCAATGTTTGGCGACCCGTTGTTGGCCAGCTCTGTCATGGATCGACTGTTTCATCATTCTCGGGTCGTTGTCATGGACGGCAACTCTTACCGCAACCCGCCAAATGGTCAGTTTGGCCGAACTCAAGTGTCCAGCAAAACGAAGAAAAAGTGACA
>JBFFMO010001410.1:0-1333 GCA_041554035.1 Allomicrovenator sp.
AGTTGACCGCGCTTGAAACCGCCGTGATGTCTGTCCCTGACGTCGTTCGTACGGGCGGCCGAGCTGTGTTTATCAGCTTTCATTCGCTCGAAGATCGGATCGTGAAAAACGGATTTAGAGAACTGACCGGCATGAACGAGGAGATTCCGCGTGGACTCCCAGTCGAACGGTCGGCTCCTAAGGTCGAAATCCTGACCCGGAAACCGGTGATGGCGAAAGACGACGAATTGGAAATCAACCCTCGCGCACGCAGCGCAAAGTTGCGCGCTGTGCGAGTTCTATGAATTTTGGCCTGCAAATCGCAAGAGGATCGTGTAATGAAAGATAAAGTGTTCGACACACTCAAGGATCTTGGAAAAATCGTAGGCGTAGGCGCGGTTGTGACCGTGATTTGCTCCGTCTTGATGTTTCATGTGTGGAATCGTTACCGAATCACACACATGGGCTATGAGATTGCCCGCGTGACAAAAGAGCATCAGAGCTTGGTCGAACAAAACCGTAAATTGAGTATCGAAGTCGCCGTTCAAGGACGAACGGAGCGCATGACGGAAGTGGCGCGCGCGAGGTTCGGTCTTCAACCGACCCAACCGGATCAAATCCAACCGGTGATGCTCCAAGCGCACAACCCGTCAGACTCCACGGACCAGGAACGGCACGCCGCTCTCGAACGATGAGAATACGACGTGAACGAGTCAGGTGATCGAAGACAGTTTTGGATCCGCGTCCGTATGGGCGTGGTCGCCGGGATGGTGTCACTGCTTTTCATCGCCGTGATCGTTCGCGTGTATCATTTGCAGGTTGTGCAGGCCGCAAAGATGCATGAACGCGCCGTTGGCCAACAGGCGCGCGACATTACAGTACAAGCACGCAGGGGTGGGATTCTTGACCGAAATGGCGTTGAACTCGCCGTGAGCGTTGAGGCTCCGAGTTTCTTCCTTCGCCCACGCGTGATCAAGAACGTCGACGCCGTTGCGACGGCTCTCGCGCCGATCCTCGGTATGGATGTGGCCGAAGTAAAAACCAAGGCTTCGAGCAAGTCTGGTTTCGTTTGGCTGAAACGGCAGGGCACACCGCAACAGGCTGAAGCCATCGCCGCCTTGGACCTCGAAGGCGTTGGTGTGACCGGCGAGTCGAAACGCTTTTATCCTCTCAAGGAGCGGGCAGGCCAGCTTCTGGGTTTTGTGGGAATCGACTCCAACGGGCTCGAAGGCGTCGAGCGGACCTTCGAGTCTCGCATGGCCGGCGGCGAGTACACGATTCAGGGATACAAAGACGCCCGGGGCAAGACTTTGCTCACCGAGGCGACCCCTGAATTCAAGAAATTCGAGGGCAA
>JBFFMO010001411.1:0-1333 GCA_041554035.1 Allomicrovenator sp.
CCAGCCATGCCACGGCGCTTTGGGCTTCTGGAATCGGCAGGAGTGGCCAGACATGAATCATGTCCTTGGCAAAGACGTGGGCATGCGGATGATTGGCCTGCCGCAGGCGGTTCACGAGCGTGACGCAGTCGGGATGGAAAACGTCCTTCGTGCCAATCATCAGCGAGATATGCCCCAAACCTTCGAACGAGCCGTTCAAGGGGCTTACATAAGGGTTTGCGGCGTCTTTCCCGGCGTAGAGTCGACCCGCTTCACGTATGCCGGCACGTGATAACCATCGGTCGCCCGTGGCTTCGCACGCTGGGTTCGTCATGGTCGCGTCCAGCATCGGTGAAATCAGCGCCAGATGTGCAGGCGTCGATTTACCCAGGTCTCGGCGGTACATCGCCAGGCCGTACGCCATTCCCCCGCCCGCTGAATCACCGCAATAGCTTGTTTTTGCTGGGTCGGATTCGGTGCGGTCTACGACGGCATCGACGAAGGCCATGGCCGATTCCCAGGTGCTTTCCGGCGCGATGGGGTAGGCCGGAACGACGATTCGAGCACCGATTCGCTGATGCAAAGCGGCGGCAAAATTCCACTGTTTTGCCGCGATATCGTGGATATATCCGCCTCCGTGAAAATAGTAGATGGTCGGCGCCAAAGGCCGACTTGCGGGGATTTCGAAGAAGGGTTGGCCATCCACGTCTTGGGTCATGACGCCGCATTTTTGCATGGCCTTAGTGGGCTCGCAGAAAGCGTCTCTTTTTTGAACCGATGCTCGCACGGCCTCGGGGCTTTCCCAGTGTTTGGCGCGGGTCCACTCAATGTACTTCGCAACAATCTGGCTTTGAAGGCTCGTCATTCGAACTCACGCGTCGATATTCGCTTTTCTTTCGAGACTTAACCTTAGAAGACGCATCCCAGATAAACCACCAGAAGGATTGAAAATGAAACGATTGGATGAATCCAAAAAACTTGCTGCTGTGACCACCAAAATGGACGCTTTCCACGCCGACATCATCAACGAGGTGGCCACCGCGGTCGACTCGAACGATGTCGTGGTCGTGGGCATGAAACAGAATCCTTTTCCCCGAAAAGCCAAAAAACTGCTCGATAACCTCTCGGTAAAATACGCTTACCTTGAATACGGCTCGTACAGCGCGCGTTGGAAGGATCGTTTGGCCCTCAAAATCTGGGCCGGTTGGCCGACCTTCCCGATGATCTTTGTGAAAGGCACGCTTGTTGGCGGGTTTGAGGACCTGAAGGCTTTGGTCGACTCAGGCGAGTTTGATAAACTTCGGGGCTAAGATGCCTTGCGCCATCGGCGTATCGCCTTTTCGATCTCGACGGC
>JBFFMO010001412.1:0-1331 GCA_041554035.1 Allomicrovenator sp.
ACTCGTAGCGCGAGCGTGTTTTGGTCGACCAAATCATCTGCCCGTCATGGGTGTGGACCGTCAATTGATTGCCCGACAAACACATGAGGTCTTTATTCGAATCTGCTGCGATGTCGGTCACGATGACTTGATCGCAATTTTTCAGCGTAAACACGGGGTCAGCGTTGTGGTTGACCACAAATGTCGGTTTGCCGGCCCCAATCACGTCGGGGTTACCGTCGCCGTCCAAGTCGGTCACGATCAGACCAAGCTTCTCGTCACCCTTGTTCTGCGACCAGGTGTAAACTCGGTAGACAGTCTTGTCTTTGCCCAGAAACAGGACACCCGAATCGTTATGAATCAAGACGGGAACCTCGGTACTCGGCCATTCATAGACCGTTTGACCAAAAGCAGAACCGGCAGACAAAGTCGCCAACACAAAAACAAACGTACGTAACATGACTCTCCTTCACGTGATGCGCCCGGGCAGAGAGATACGGCAAGCGAGTGCGTGGGTCAAATCGCAGCGACCATCAGGGGGTCGCCGTGACGTCCCTGAGGCAGTGGTCAAGCGTGTGATCGAAGTTCGTGACCAATTCTGCGGGCACAAACGCGCTTGGCACCTTTCGTGAGCATTGGGTGCCGGTTGGGCCTGTGACATCCAGGTTCAACGCGTCGTCGAGGCTGATCTTCACGTCATCGGCGCTGATGTTATGTCGGGTCAGGACCTGTTCGATCACCTGAGTCTGGGGTTCGCGCAACTCGACGAGACCTACGACCTCGGGAGTCGGGATTTTGGGGGCTTGGGCTGTCGTGGTTGGGGCGGTGTTTGGAGCCGGCGGTTGCGTCTGCTCGCAGCCGATCACCGTGGCCACAAAAGCGAGGAGGACCCAGCGGGTCATACGCGGGGCTCGATATTGGTGGCATACACACGATGGAACCCTTCGCCGGCGGCTTCGATCACATGGCTTGTGACGAGCTCCTCCAGAAATGGGTGAATCGCCTGCATCCGAAGCGCGTACTCAACGGGGTCTTCCGGCGGATAGCCAAGATCGCGTTCCACGAATCCAGCCAGCGTCACACCGCCACGCATGGCGTGTTGAGCGTTGCTAAGCAGGTTATTCGCCCAGCGGGCCGCGCGTCTCAGGTCCATCTCGCCGCGTGTGCTCGGCCTTCCGTGCGTCGGATAGACGCTGGTGGCGCCGGTTGCCGCAGCACGATCGAGGTCCCCCAGAAACGCCTGAGCGTTACGAACGTCAGGTGGAAGGCCGTCCAGCGATAGCTCCGAGCAGAACAACGCGCTTTCTGCTTGAGCGTGCAACATGCACGCGCCCTCGTCGAAACCATGGAGC
>JBFFMO010001413.1:0-1330 GCA_041554035.1 Allomicrovenator sp.
CCCGAGGCTGCCTTGGTCTCAGTCGATCCTCAGACACGCGCCGTCGTGGCCATGGTGGGCGGATTCGATTTCGCGCTGAATAATTACGACAACGCGACCCAGGCACATCGCCAGACGGGCTCAACATTCAAACCCTTCGTTTATGCCGCGGCACTTGAGGACCGCAAAATCACGCCAGCCACGGTGCTTCTGGACAGCCCAGCTGTATTTCCGATGCACGGCGGCAAGACCTGGTCCCCACAAAATTCGGACGGTGATTGGCGAGGGCCAATTCGAATCCGCGAAGGCCTTGGCGCGTCGCGAAACGTGATCGCGGTTCGAGTTCTAAAAGAAGTCGGACTCGAAAAGGCCATCGATTTTGCTCGACGCATGGGCATCGAAAGCCCACTGGTCGACAATTTCACGATGGTTATGGGCTCTTCTGAACTCACGCCACTCGAAATCACCAACGCCTACGCCACCTTTGCAACGGGCGGCATGTCCGCCAAACCTCAATTTATCACGCGAGTCACGACAGCATTTGGCGAAAAAGAAGAGTTCCGGGTACGCCCCGAACGCGCCATCCCCGAAGACGTCGCCTGGCTTGCCACAAGCGTGATGCGAAGCGTCGTCGAAGGTTATACCGATTCAAAAGGCAAGCGACGGGCAGGAACAGCGTCCAGCCTGGCCGAAATCAAACGCCCGGTTGCAGGCAAAACCGGAACCACCAACGAAGCCAAAGACGCCTGGTTCATCGGCTTCACGCCACAATTGGTCACCGGAGTCTGGGTCGGCTACAGCGATAATGTGTCGTTGGGCAGCAAAGAATATGGCGGCCGAGTCGCTGGGCCTATCTGGCTTGGTTACATGAAAGAAGCACTCAAGAAAATGCCGGTCGCGGAGTTCCCGCCACCGCCACTGGGCGTAGTCTCGGCGATGATCGACCCCACTTCTGGCAAGCTTGCCCGTGAAGGCGGCATTGAAGAGTACTTTTTATCGGGAACCGCCCCGACCGAATACGCTCCAGAAGCCGATGCAGCCTCGAGCGATGACTTCTTATTGCAGCAATTCGGTAATTCACCCTGACCAAGTCAGGGCGAGTTTCACCAAGGTCGCGACGATCACGACGACCAGCAAGCGTTTGATCCAGACGCCCGCGTTGGGCGACTTTGTCGCGAATCTGGCCGCCAGAAACGCACCAAAGCCCTGCCCTGCTGCCATCAAAAACCCAAGCTCCCAATCCACCTGTCCATTCATCGCAAAGATGGGCAACGCCACCAAGGTCAGCAAAAACGTGAGCACCAATTTCACGCCATTGGCCGTCACCGCGTCGTAATGAGCCCCGGCAACC
>JBFFMO010001414.1:0-1330 GCA_041554035.1 Allomicrovenator sp.
GACCCCTAATGTTTACGAGACTTTAGGCTATCGGTCAGACGACCTCATCGGTCGACCGATCTCTGAAATCATCGATCGGCGCGACCGAGACGAAATCGCACGAAAGCTAGCCATGCTGCGCGCACGCCCCGCCCAACCGGTCGTTCTTGAGGCGTCGGTCAGGCGAAAAGATGGGGGATTTTCACACGTTGAATCCCGAGTCCGAGTCACGGAACCCGGCTCTGATGGATCAACGTTGATCTGTAATGCGCGTGATATCACAGCCCGCAAAGAACTTGAGGCGATGCGCCAGCAGTTGATTCGTGCCGACAAACTCGCGGCCGTGGGTCAACTCGCCGCTGGCGTGGCGCACGAGGTCAATAACCCGGCGAGTTATATCTACACCAACCTCTTTGTGTTGCGTGAATACGTGACGCATTTCGACGACCTCTACGCCCGACTGAACGACGCCATCGAGGCCGAGCCCACGCGTGCCCCGCATTACCTCGCCATCGCAGGAGACGCCGACCTCCCGACTCTGATCAAAGACATGAAACACATGATCGACGTCAACCTGCAGGGCATGGACCGCATCAGCAATATCGTGCGCGAGCTACGCATGTTCTCGAGGGACGAGGCCGATAATATCGAGTACATCAACCTGCCAGAAACCATCGAAGCGGCGGTCCATCTGGTCCGAAATCAGATCGACCATATTGCCGCCCTTGAGGTCGAGATCGACAGCGATGTGGGCGGCATTCTGTGTGACCGCGGCAAACTCTCGCAGGTCTTGGTTAATATTCTGGTGAATGCGGCGCACGCTGTGGCCGAAAATCCGCACCGAGACAACGTCGTCGGAATCACCTGCAACAACACGCCCGGTGGTGTTGTGATTTCGATTTCGGACACCGGCCCAGGCATGAGCGAAGCGGTTCAGACGCGGATTTTTGAGCCCTTCTTCACGACAAAAAAAGCGCAAAAAGGAACAGGACTGGGGCTCTGGTTATGCGAAGAGATTGTCAGGAAATTGGGAGGCTCGCTTGATGTGTGGTCGGAAGTCGACAAGGGCTCGACCTTCCATATCAACCTGCCGCACCAGGCCATCAACGAGTCCTCACTCGACTCTCTCGAAGAAACCAGCGAGACCGAATACGAGCTGCGCGTTCTGCTTGTCGATGACGACGAGTTCGTCCTTGAATCGATGCGCAAAATTTTGGTCTCAAACGGGCATGACACGACGACCGTCAACGGGGGCCGTGAAGCGATGCAACTTCTGTCGACCGACGATCATTTTGATGCCGTGATTTGTGACGTGATGATGCCCTTCGTCGATGGGCCGGCGCTTTATGAC
>JBFFMO010001415.1:0-1330 GCA_041554035.1 Allomicrovenator sp.
GCCGTGGCTTCTTCGTTCAGGTAATAACCCGGCATCACCGAGGGCCCGCGCAGGCAAATTTCACCTTCATTGCCGTCCGCCACGGCTTCGCCTGTCTCAGGCGATTTGATCGACACTTCGTGGTTCGGAAAAATCGGGCCACACGAGACGTGCTCCAGTGCGTGTTCGCCTGTCGCATCCACCGAAATACCGTCGTTTTCGAACGCATCAGGATCGACCTGACGCACTCGCATCGTTTCGCCCTGCAGCTTCAAGCTGATGGCGAGCGTGAACTCAGCCATACCGTAGGCGGGCAGAATCGCACTGGTCGGAAGGTCGCAATGCTCCGAAAGAAGCTCAACAAAATGCTGTGCTGCCTGCGGATTGATAGGCTCTGCGCCCACTCCGACGATTCGAAGTTTCGACAAATTCCAATTTTCCAGATGCTTTGGTGTGGCTCGACGAGCCACCAAACCCAGCGCAAACGGAGGCGCAAAGGTAGCTGTGGCGCCACAACGCGAGGCGGTCTCAAGCCAGCAATTGGGATGTTTTAGGAATCGAAGCGTCGGGATAAACGTGCTGCTGATGCCCCAGAACGCTGGCGCAATCACAAAACCTATCAGCCCCATGTCGTGATAAAGAGGCAACCATGAAAGACCGTGGTCGTTTCGATCGGGGTCCATCTGCAGCGTATTCATGATGCCCGTCACATTCGCATGCAACGAGGCGTGAGTGACGATCACACCTTTGGGATCGGACGTGGACCCGGACGTGTACTGCAAAAATGCGATATCAGAGGGCAGGATTTCAGGAAAAATAGGCTCAACATCACACTGTCTGAGCGACTCGATCGCGACCAGATTCCGCAAGGTGGGCACGCGGTCCACGACCGCCCACAACACGTTCTGAAGCTTCTCGGATGCCAGTAGAATATCGGCCTTGGCCGTATCCAAAATGCGCGTGAGCCGATCCAGATAGGCGTCAAATTCACCCATCGAAACCGGTGGATACAAGGGCACCGGAATCACACCGATTTGCACTGCGGCGAAGAAGCTCAGCACAAAGTCTTCGGGCTCGATGACAATGATGCCGACGCGGTCGCCCTTTTTAAGGCCAAGCTTCTGCATGGCCGCGGCTCGCACACCGGTCGCCTTCACCATGTCGGGAAAGGCGTAGAACGTGTCTTTTCCGGCCATATCCTGAAAGGTGAACCCATGCATCGGATACAACGCAGCACTGGCGCTAACGGCCGTGGCAAGGGTGGCTGAAACAGGTTCTGTACGATTCATCATGCCCTATCCTGCTTCTGCGTAGGTGACCATTCGGTCCTGTTCCGCGTCCCAAACACCCA
>JBFFMO010001416.1:0-1326 GCA_041554035.1 Allomicrovenator sp.
AATAGAACTCGCATTTTCCCCTCCACGGGTTTCTGGTTGAAGGGAAGAATAGTGAAAAAAAAAACGTCGCAAGTGGAAACTTTGTCTTTCGGTCGTCTTTTCCTAATTGGTTTCTCCAATCCGAAATCCTGCATTTTTATGAATTAATATTCGCAAAAACCAAGACGACATTGCACAGGTCCGTTTTTCAAAAACCTGCTTCGAACACCGACGTTGCGGTCGCCTTCGTTCAATGCAATTCAAGTCTCTCTTGATCCCGGCGGTAGACGCGCTACTCTGGCAGCGTTTCAGAAACGCAAGAAGGAGACTCCATGCCGATGCTAATCAAGGGCGGTCGTATCATCACCGCCGAAGACGACTATTACGCTGACATTTATTGCGAAGGTGAATCGATCACGCGCATCGGCAAGGATTTGGACGTCCCGGCGGGCACCGAAATCATCGATGCCACGGGTCAGTACGTGTTCCCAGGGTTCATTGACCCGCACGTCCATGTCCACCTTCCCTTTATGGGCACCCACGCCAAAGACTCGCATACGACGGCGAGTATCGCAGCGTTGCATGGTGGGACGACGAGCTTCATCGAGATGGCCTGCCCGAGTCGTACCGACGACCTGCTTGAAGGCTATAACCTTTGGAAAGGCATGGCCGAAGGCAAGAGCGCCTGCGATTACACCTTCCATATGGCAGTCTCGAAATTCGACGAAAACACGGCAAAAGAACTTCGCGAAATCGTCAACGACGGTATCTCGTCGTTCAAGGTGTTTTTGGCCTACAAAGACTTCCTGGGGATTTACGACAACGAGCTCTTCCAGACACTGACGCTCGCGAAGGAGCTGGGCGTCATCACGACCGCTCATTGCGAAAATGCGGAGCTCGTTTCTCAGCTTTGCACAAAACTGCTCGCCGAAGGCAAAACCGGACCCGAGTGGCATGAACCGAGCCGTCCCGTTCAGGTCGAAGCCGAGGGAACTCACCATTTTGCGTCCTTCCTCGAAATGACGGGTGCCAGCGGGTACGTGGTTCATCTTTCATGCAAGGCCGCACTTGAAGCCGCTGTGGCAGCCAAACAGCGCGGTGTCGACATCTTTGTTGAAGCCGTGATTCCACACCTCGTGTTGGATAAGACCCACGCCGAGCGCGACGGGTTTGAGGGCGCCAAATACATCATGTCCCCTCCCCTGCGTGAAAAGAGCAACCAGAAGGCTCTCTGGGACGGATTGGCGCACGGCCTGGTCGACACTGTCGCCACAGACCATTGCCCATTTGACCTTGAGCAAAAAGATATGGGCCGCGATGCCTTCACCTTGATCCCGAACGGAATCC
>JBFFMO010001417.1:0-1326 GCA_041554035.1 Allomicrovenator sp.
TAATCCAGACCTCGCCACCGCCGTTGGTGGATGCGGCGTTGATGGCTTCTTGAACGTCGGGGAAGGCGCTCAGCCACGATTCTCCGGAGTAGGTTTCGCCCTGAAAACTTCCGTCAACATGATAAACAGCGGCGGAAACCGTGGCCGTGGTACTTAAAGCGGCGGCAAGTATGGAAAGTAGACTCTTCATAGATATTGGTTCACGAAAAAGATTTGCTGGAACGTAGCACGATCCGTTCCGGTTGCTCAAACGAATAAACGGAAGTCTTCTCTTCCCGAGTTGCCTCAAATTAAATGACACCGAAGCGTCCGATAGGACGCGGGCAGAAAGGATTCGTTGACTCACAAAAAATCACACCCTGTATACAGGGCGGATGAAGACGATGAGTTGCGAAACCAGAATCGAATACATCGCGGTGCAAAGACGCAGCTACAGGCGCGCAAAAAAGGTCTACAAGACCCGGTTGCTCGACGAGGTCTGCACGGTATGCGGCTACGAACGCAAGCATGCCATCAAGCTGCTCAATGGCTCGTTGAGGACCTCCAAGGGCAAACGGGGCCGCAAAGGCGAGTACGACTCCCCCGAGTTGCGCAACGCCCTCAAAACCCTGTGGCTTCGTTCCGACCAACTCTGCGGGAAACGCCTCAAACCCGCCATGCCCCACTGGCTGAAGCGCTATGAAAAGCACTACGGCCCACTATCGGCCGAATGTCGCGAAAAGCTACTCAGAATCAGTCCGGCCAGCATCGACCGGGTGCTCAAGCCCTTCAAGGCGCAGTGCCAGCGAAGGCGCAACACCGGCACCAAACCCGGCTCGCTGCTCAAGAACCAGATCCCGATCCGCACCTCCACCGAGGACATCGACCGGCCCGGCTATCTCGAAGCCGACACGGTGGCCCACTGCGGCGGATCGATGAGCGGGGACTTCATCTGGTCGATCACCTATACCGACATCATATGCACCTGGACGGTAACCCGCGCGGTCTGGAACAAAGGCGCCGAAGGAGTGCTGCACCAAACCCGCGACGTGGAAAGCAAGCTGCCCTTCGCCATCCTGGGCTTCGACTGCGACAACGGCAGCGAGTTCCTCAACCACCATCTCACGCGCTACTTCCTGGAACGCAAGCAGCCCGTCTGCTTCACGCGCAGCAGGGCGTACCACAAGAACGACAACGCCCATGTCGAACAAAAGAACTGGACGCACGTGCGCGAGCTGCTCGGCTACGACCGGCTCGACAACCCGGCCATGGTCAAAGAGCTCAACGCGCTCTACCACGACTGGGAACGGCTCAACAACTTCTTCAAACCCTCGCTCAAGCTGAAAA
>JBFFMO010001418.1:0-1325 GCA_041554035.1 Allomicrovenator sp.
ACCAAGTTCAAGACACCGGGCGGGATTCCTGCGGCCTCAGCAGCCTCGACATAGGGAATGAAACATCCCGACGTGAGTTCCGAAGGTTTGACGACCACGGTATTCCCCTGAAAAAGCGCGGGGATGATGTGGCCGTTTGGAAGATGAAGCGGAAAGTTAAAAGGCCCAAGAACCGCTGCGACACCCAGTGGGCGGTAACGAAACGAGCCCCCTGTGAGTCCTTCGGGATGGACCTCGGCCGTGTATTTTGCGGCCTCTCCGGTCATGATTTGGATCTTTGCGGCGAGTGCTCCAGCTTCAGTCAAGGCCTCCCAATAGGGCTTGCCTGCTTGCTGCGCGATCACGCGCGCAATGGCTTCTTTGCGGGCGTTGAGCTCGTCAGCGAATTTCAGCAAAATCACGCGCCGAGCGTCCACGCCCAATCGGTCCCATCCACGTTGCGCTTTGCGGGCAGCCTCGACGGCCTCATCCACCGATCCGACGCCCCAATGCATTTCGTAAAGGACTTCGTCCAATCGCGCCGGGTTATGCCGCAAAACCGTCTGGTCCACGCTCGAAGGCAAGTTCCATTTTCCGTCGATAAAATTCTTCATGGTGCCTCGTCGAAAGAGAGTACGATTTTCCCGAAATGTGAGCCGGAAGCCATGATCTCAAAGGCCTGATCAGCCTGAGTCCATGGGAAGATATGGCTAATCTCGGGTTTGATTTGGTGTCGGTCAATGGCGCGATTCATGTCTTCAAAAGACTCGCGATGGCCCACCAAAATGCCTTGCACGCGGATATTCTGCATCAGAATTGGCAAGAGGTTCAATTCCTGCGCGGTCCCGGACAGCACCCCGATCAGGTAGACCGAACCACCCGGTCGAACCGCTTGCAGGCTCGACTTCAGGGTGCCCGCTCCGCCGACTTCGACCACATGGTCAACACCGTCTCCGCCGGCCAACTGCTTGGCCGTCTTTCCCCAGCTCAAGTCGTCGCGGTAATTGATCGTGTGTTGCACCCCGGCTTGTCGAACGCGTTCGAGCTTTTCGTCGCTCGATGAGGTCATGATCACCCGCGCCCCTGCTGCCAATGCGAAGTGCATCGCAAACATCGAAACGCCGCCGGTGCCCTGAATCAGAACCGAGTCGCCTACCTTGATCTGACCGTGGGTCACCAACGCGCTCCATGCCGTAACGCCAGCGCATGGAAGGCACGCGGCTTGGTCGTTCGACAGATGCTCTGGAGCAAGCACGGCGTCTTCTTCGTTCAGTGTCATGAATTCTTGAAGCGTTCCGTCGACAGGCCCACCCAACGTGCGTTTTGTCTTGGCTTTTGACAGGACC
>JBFFMO010001419.1:0-1325 GCA_041554035.1 Allomicrovenator sp.
CGCTTTCCAAGCCGCGACCATCAACGGCAAGACCACGTATTTCTGCACGATGGAATGCCGCAATCCGACGGTGCAAGAGGTGCGTCGAAGCACCATTCAGGCCGTGGACGGGCCGATGAGAATTGCGGTGCTCAACCAGAAGGGGGGAACGGGCAAAACCACAACCACAGTGTCCGCCGCCGCAGGGTTGGCTGAGGCCGGTTACAAAGTCCTCGTCATTGACGTCGATTCACAAGGTCATGTCGCCATCAGTCTTGGCGTTGAAGGGACGGGGACCTTGTTTAATCTGCTCGTCGAGGACGCCGCGATCCGGGACATCGTTATCCCCGCCCGTCCGAATCTGGATATCTTGGCCGGGAATGAAACCCTGGCGTCTGCCGAAATCGTGCTCGCGCGTATGAATGAGGGTCGCGATCGTGTGCTCAGAGACAAGCTGACCGACATCAACGAATACGACTTCGTCCTGTTGGATTGCGGCCCAAGTCTTTCCTTGATGAACATGAATGCGCTGACCTTTGCCGACCACCTTATCGTGCCGGTTTCATGCGACTATTTGAGCCTTGTTGGCGTGAAACAAGTCATGAAAACACTCAAGAATGTGAATCAGGTGTTGATGCACCCCATCAGTATTCTGGGCATTCTTCCGACCTTCTACGACATGCGAAATAATATCAGCGATGAGTCCGTCAGGACCTTGAAAGGGTATTTCCACGACAAAGTGCTTCCTCCCGTTCGCGTGAATACCCGATTAAAGGAAGCGCCCAGTCACCAGCAAACAATTTTCGAGTTTGCGCCCGAAAGTCGGGGCGCCTCTGATTACCAGAAACTCGTGGATTGGCTCATCAAGCAAAAAGAAGAACGAGCCCGCAAAATCGCGTAGTCCTGCGTAATTGACGTGTTCTGATGCCCGTTCTAACATCCACCCACTGCGATCCATGGTTCGGTCCTGAGGGGGATCGGTTCATTACGCGGCTTAACGGCGAGGAGAGATATGATTCGCACGAAAGTCACGCTAGTTTATTTTGTCATTGTGCTCCTATTGGGTGCCCTGACGGTGGGCTTAATTCACCTTGATATGGGTGAAACCACGCGCGAAAACGTCCGCACGTCGTTGCGACGTTCAGCCAACGTGGCTGAGCAGAGCATTCGGTTGGATGAGGCGAGCCTATTGGCCAAAGCTGAGTTCATCGGCGGCTCTGAAACATTGCATAACGCCATGGTCGACGACGCTCAGGAAGGGGGCGAAGCCCCGGAATTGAGTTTCGTGGAACGTCGGCATCTTGCTGCTCGCGAGAAGTTGGACGCTCAACGCTATCGACTCGACG
>JBFFMO010001420.1:0-1323 GCA_041554035.1 Allomicrovenator sp.
ATGCGCATGGCGACAGGACGAAGGCCGGCTTTTTCAAATTTAGCGACGATTCCACCAATGTGGTTCCCTTCGACGGCGTCTGGCTTGATGATGCTAAGTGTGCGTTCCATTTGATACTCCTTGATGGTTGTGTGTGTTTCTTAAAGGCCTGCGGCGCGCTTCAATGTGGACCCGAGGTCCCCAGGTGAAGGAGCGACAAAAATACCAGCGGCTTCCATGGCAGCGATCTTATCCGATGCAGCGCCCTTGCCGCCCGAAATGATGGCACCAGCGTGTCCCATGCGTTTTCCGGGAGGTGCAGTGCGCCCTGCGATGAATCCGACCAAGGGCTTGGTGAAGTTGATCTTCGCCCATGCTGCTGCGTCTTCTTCTGCCGAACCACCGATTTCGCCGATCATGATCACGGACTCGGTCTGGTCGTCGTTCTGGAATGCGGCCAAGACGTCGATGAAGTTGGTCCCGTTGATGGGGTCACCACCGATGCCAACACAGGTCGACTGTCCGATGCCAAGCGCCGACAACTGGCCAACGGCCTCGTAGGTCAGCGTTCCTGAGCGAGAGACAACGCCGACGCTGCCTTGCTTGTGGATATGGCCGGGCATGATGCCGATCTTGCATTTGCCTGGGCTGATGACGCCGGGGCAGTTTGGACCGACAAGACGCGAACCGCTGTCCTGCAACGCGCGCTTGACTGGAATCATGTCCTGAACAGGAATGCCTTCCGTAATGCACACGATCAGGGCGATGCCTGCGTCGATCGCTTCCAAAATGGCGTCCGCTGCAAAGGGCGGTGGCACGTAGATGACCGTCGCGTTGGCGCCGGTCTCGTGCACGGCTTCCGCCATCGTATTGAACACGGGACGGTCGAGGACCGTCAGACCGCCCTTACCTGGCGTGACGCCAGCGACAAGGTTGGTTCCGTACGCAATCATTTGCTCACTGTGAAATTTACCAGCCGATCCTGTGATCCCCTGGCAAATCAGCCGCGTATTTTCGTCTACAAAAATGCTCATGACTTGTCCTTAAGTTCTCTGGGGATCAGCCCACTGCTTCAATAATCTTCTTGGCGCCATCCATCATCGACTCGGCATTCAGAACGTTGATTCCGCTCTCAGCGAGAATCTTCTTGCCCAGGTCAACATTCGTCCCTTCAAGGCGAACAACCAAAGGCACGCTCAGGCCGAGTTCGCGGGCTGCACTCACAACGCCTTCGGCCAACACATCACATTTCATGATGCCGCCAAAGATATTGATGAAGATGCCCTTTACGTTCGGGTCGCTCGTGATGATCTTGAATGCTGCTGCCACTCGCGCTGCGTCGGC
>JBFFMO010001421.1:0-1321 GCA_041554035.1 Allomicrovenator sp.
CAAGGAGAGCACCCCAATAATCGCTGGTCGCGTAATTAGGATAGAGGATCCAGACCACATCGGCGTTGGGTGCGACCTCATGAATCTTTGCGATGATCAGCGCGAGGTTGACCTCAATCTCAGCCACCAAGGGAGCCAATTCCCCAATGCGGGCGGCGATGCTTTCTGCATCAAGTGAGCTGGCAAATTCCTGAAGGTCATTACCGCCCAGCGAAAAAATAATCAGATCGGTGTCGACCAGTTTTGGCCGAAGCCGAGATTCAAAATACGTCGAACCAGGCACCCAGTCGATCGACCGCGAACCAGGCACGGCGACGTTATCGAGCGACACATCACCAAATTTTACGAATTTTTCGCGCAGGACATTTGGGAACCAGGGCGTGGGGCCGTAGACAGGGATGCTGTCTCCAAAAACCACCATATTCAGTTGGCCCGAAGCCAGAGCGGCGCCCAAAAACTCGGTGTCGTTCACCGAAGACACGCGATTGGCTGGCTGGACATCGACAAAAAATGGCGAAATGCCCGAACGCACGCGGAAGGTACCGTCCGCGCAAGTCGTGCCCGAAAAGACAGCATCGGAGGTCGTCACCTGAACGGGCACGTCCGCCATCCCTGGACCGGCCGTCTGCGCGTATTCAGAGTCCGCTCGATCGTCGGTGTCCTCGAAAACTGTGCCAAGGAAAGCGTACTCTGTCGTGTCGTCGGCGCAGTCCAAGAGCACAGGCTCGGGTTGCATGGCTGCATCGGCGCCGGCGTCTGCCTCGGCCACATCAAACGTGTCCGGAACACCCTCTGGCGACGATGAGTCGTCACCACAGGCGACCAAGAAAAGCGCTGCCAAGATCCAAAATAACTTCATGATGCGACGCTCCAACCCTTCAACAACATTTCTGCATGGGCGCGAGCGCCCGGAGTGTCGACATCTTGCCAGAGGCAGGGCCCAACATCCCAGAAAATAAATTCTTTGTTCGCTTCAAGGCGCCGAACGGCATCTGACGTCGAACAATCGCCGCGCAAAGCGTTCTCATTTTCGAGCGCTTGGATGAAACCAGCGCCACACCAAAACAGACCGGCATCCACCACATTAAAAGGCTCGATTTCTTTGCCGATCGAATCCAACCGGCCATCGAGCAGGTTCAGTTTTGTGGCGTCAGGCATGTCGTAAATCGAATCCAGCTTCAAATCGATGGCCAGCATGCCCTGAGACTCGTCTTCGATACTTTGGGCATCCACACGAAGTCGATCAAAGAGGGCCGGTTCAAAGAGATGGTCGCTCATCAAGAGCCAGAACGGCCCGCCGATAAGCTCGGCTCCCGCCATG
>JBFFMO010001422.1:0-1320 GCA_041554035.1 Allomicrovenator sp.
ATAAATTAATCGGTCTTTTTTTCTGGGTTTTTTAATAGATGAATGGCCAGGCCGGCCACAAAAGCACTTCCCAGAATCAAAATACCCCAGAGCAGCCAGGTCGCCCATTCCGGGGCTTCATCGGCCGGCTTAGCGGCGTCGGGGCCGTCAAGCTCGGCCCGTTTTCCTAGATAGGCTGGTGAGGGCATCCAATCGGGGCCAAAGCTGGCTTTGAGGGTGGTCAATAAGCGTTGCAGGGGAACCGTGGTGATTTCGCTCTTGGTGCTGCCGGCCACGACGCTAAATGGCGCGTCTCCTTCGGCCAAAAAGAGCAGGACTTCTGGACGAAACCCAAGCCGCAATTCTGGGACAGCCTGCGTGGGCGCCGAGCTCACCAATCGCCACTGCTTATCACGTTGCCGTGTGCCCAGGTTCTGAATGGCTGAGCGACGTTGGACTTCCCCGTCGACCTTAAATCCGATCCACGGACCGGCACGACGTGTCCAAGCCGCCTTGTCTGAATCACGGCTTTCGAGGGTCCATTCGGCCGCGCTATTTGTGTCTAGAACGATATCGGCCTGTTCGACCGGATATCGGCCGGGGCTTGTGTAATGGATGATCGTGCGTTTTTCCTCTTGGGTCGTATTCCCCTTCAGAACCTTCCATTCCCAGTTCGCATCGGCTTTGGACGACTTTGCCACCGCAGCAACACTGGTGAATTCGATAAAGTCCGAGTCTTGTACTGCCCGCACACGCAGGTAATTTTGGGCGCCGGAAAACTCCAGAGTATTTTTGAGGACATGGCCTGTTTCGTTTTGCAGGTCGACAAGGCGGCCACGTTCTAAAATCGTGGTCCATCTCTCCAGATCCGGACTGGTTTCGACCATCACAATCACGTCCAGCGGGTCTGGGTCGTCGATGGCCTGCTCCGGCCATTCCAAATGCAGGCCAAGCACCGGCTCACGGACACGCGATGCATCGACAAGCACGCCCGCGGACGGGCCGGACCAGCTTGAGGTGTGCTCGGTTTGAACAAACCGAATCTGTCCCTCGGTTTGGGTCTCGCGGCTGACGACCCAACGATTGCTGCCGCGGTAATCAGGCGGCAATTTGAAAAATGGCAGGTCGATATGTCGTGGGCCGGCAGCCAGGGGTTCTTCGGGGCCGACCACGGCTGTGGGGACTTCCAGACCGGCCGAATTGCGAACCGTGACGTCGTGCAGATCAGGGCGCTGGATATGCTCGTAGAGTTCTTGCGTGAGCACGACACGGTAGGCGCCTCCATCATCGACGCTGAGGTTCAATGGCCATTGCCAACCGAATGAATCTGCGGCCCAAGCC
>JBFFMO010001423.1:0-1318 GCA_041554035.1 Allomicrovenator sp.
AAGACAGCCTTTTCGAGCGTTTTGACGTTCTCTTTGGCCAGCACCTGGGGCACCGGAACGACCATGGCGAAGTCCTCAAGGGGTCCCTGATACGAGTTCTGCATGCTCAACGCGGTGTGATTGCCCGAGCGCATCAACACAACCTGGGTTGCGTCGTTGTAGAGGTCCGCTCCTCCGCCGACATAAAAGCCGCAGAACGCGAGTGCCTGCGCGGGCAGAAGCACCGCACCAATGATGAAAATCACCAGACTCTTCATGAAAACCTCAAATTAGGGTGCACCGAATCGACAGCAGCCACGCACATAAGTTCCTTTGGAGACTCAAGTTCTACGACAAAACTTGCCAACGAACCCGACAAATCTTGAATCCAAAAAAGCCCTTCGTCGTTATAGTCACCCTTCTACGGTTTTTGACTGAGGTCCTCATGTTTCGTTTTCTGACAACGACAGCACTCATCTTATTGTCCTGGCCAGCTTTTGCGCAGGTGGAACAAGCCCCGACCTCGGCCGTTGAGATGTCGATGGGTGATGGCGACTACCGTTCAAAAACCGAAGATTGGATGATTGCCCCCGGAGGTCATGGGTCGATCGGCGGCGGCTTCACATTCATGACGGCCGACGGAGACCTTCGCCAGCTTGTGAACGGACCCAGATTCAAATTCACCGACGTCGTATTCTTGGGACTGCAGACCCGATATTCGCTGGGCGGAATCGCTGAATTGAGCCTCGCCACAACCCTCTTACCCAAACAACCGAGCTACACCGACGAACTCGTCTGGCAAAGCGCTGCCCTTGGCGTGCGCATTGGCTTAACCGAAAAGTTGCTGGCGTCGATGCACTTTTCTGGCGGACCCACCTTGAACGATTCCGGCGGATGGGCTGCGGCCCAAGTCGGTCTGGGATGGCGCTACAAACTCGATGATTTCATGATTTTGGACGGCGGTTTTCATGGCAAGGGAACCGCACTTTTCGTTCAGGAGGAAGCCCCATGGTTTGCCGAAGTCATGGCCAACGCTCAGATCGTGCTTCCCGCCCCCGGCATCGCGGCAGCATGGGTCGGCATCGAGTTCGCGTTTCCTGTCGCATCCAACGACACGTCAAACTTCCCGATGGACCCGCAAACACGGGTAAATGTCATGTTGGGCGGCGTCTTAAGCTTCGTCGATAACTGGGACGTCTACACGACGGTGGCCGTGATCGACCGCGGCGACCTGGTCAACGTCGAAACCAACCTCCCGATCTTGGACGGAGGTTTTGACCAGGTTCAATTCACGCTGGGAATCACCCACCGATTCGGCTCGGACCGTGACGAGATTCCT
>JBFFMO010001424.1:0-1318 GCA_041554035.1 Allomicrovenator sp.
CACCGAGTTCGCGGAGGTCGTGCGAGAGGTCATGGCGAGCGTGGTGACGCTTGATGTACCGCTGGAAGTCGACGTTGGAATCGGGGATAACTGGATGGATGCAAAGTAGGAAAGCGACTCAGGTTCCTGAGTGGCCCATCCATGTTTGGGAAAAGTCACCGCTTGCTGCAGCTTTGGGGTCAGACCAGAAGTGGATCGACGCGTCGGCAAGTTCCGTTTGCAACAGCAGCAGCTTTTCGCGGGGTTCACCCCAGATAGGCTCGCCGTCATCGTCGAACCCTACTGGCATCTCGCCTTCGTCTTCACCTTGCCAATAGTGGGGGCGACCGTAGAGGCGCGAGGAGTTGTCCCATTCGAGGAATGGAGCCTCCAAGACTTTGCTCACGCACTCCACCAACTCATCGGGAAGCTCGGCGCGAAGGTCTCGATAATCCGTCGAATCGCCATGGTTGAGGTAACACAACCAGTAGGGCTCAAACGTCAGCGTGGCTCGAGCTTTGAGGAAGTCGGCCAAATAGTACTTCGAGTCGGCTAACGCCGAGGCATCGGGGTACTCCCGAAGCTCAAGCTCCTCGGCGGGGCCGTCCCAATGCACAACGGCGTGGTCCCCACGATTGTTGAAGAAAAAATACAACATCCCCGAGCGCGGAAGCCGTCCACTGACATCGACCTCGGCCAAGTCCGTGAGGTTAATCTGACTATCAAAATACAGGTTTTGGGGCCACTCCATCCCACGAGGCAGGTGCGGCAAACCGCGGTATTTCGATGTCCCAAGTATGACCGCGTTTTCGTCGTCAATGCGTTTGTCGTTCAGCCCGATCTGATAGCTAAACGTCGCGGCAAGTGATTCGCCCGTGAGTTCCGAAATGCCGCCTGAATAGGTGCCATCCCAAGCGTAGGCATCGGACGCGAACTCGACCAATGCGTCGGGGATCACACCATTGCGGACTAGATTTTGAGCGGCCTCTAACTTGTTCATGCACAAACCATTAGGGGTAGGAATCGACTGTGTTGCCGGTACCTGTTGTTCGTCAACGTCGGCGTCGCGCCATTGTTGATCCAGACGGCAAGACGCAGGTTGGTGAAGCTCGGGCAAAAACAAGATCAATGCCGAGATGGTCGACGTCAAGCAAGCCACGCAATACGCGGCCGAGGACGCCGATATCACCCTGCTGATCTGCGATGGCCCCACCATCGACGAAGCAGGACTTCGAAATATCCACGATCAAATGGAATTGCCGCTCTCGATCATCTTGGCCCGCAGGGATTTCGATCGATACGTCGGTCCTCAAAATTCTGGGCACCGAATTCGGTGAAC
>JBFFMO010001425.1:0-1317 GCA_041554035.1 Allomicrovenator sp.
ATCAATGCGGTCAGGGCGATAATGGCGCCAGGAATCACAGCGACGTATTCGGCAGCCGAAGGCGGCGTCAGAATCGCAATGAGGCCCGGGATATTCACTAAGTTCAACATGCTCGAACTCTCCAAATCACTTCACTCACTTACTTACCTTCAGGTGTGCCACCGACGATAGGTCCGGTAGGCAGGTAACTCGAAGGCATATCCTCAACAACAACCGATCCCTTCGCGGTGACCCGCGCATCCATGTACTGGAGGAATTGGTGAACTGAGGGCTCCATGCGGCCAAGGAAAAACTTCGGATAGACTCCCATAAAGACAGCCATCAAAACGATGGGAGCTAAGTAGAGAATCTCTCGTGAGTTCAGGTCTTTGAGCTTTTCGTTTTCAGGGTTGGTGATGGGACCGAACATCACACGTCGGTACATCCACAACAGGTAACCTGCGGCAAAAATCACACCGCTGGCAGCCACTGCGGCAAAGAAGTAAGCAGTGATTTCACCGCCTGCTTGCTGAGCGTCTGGCATGGGGAAGAACGGTGCTTCCATGAACGCCCACGCGCCGTCTTTGACTGCAAATACGTGGGCCGTTTCGAACCAGAGGAAGCGCGATTGTGAAGTCCCGATGATGGCCAGGAATTCACCCACAAACCCATTCAGGCCGGGGAGTCCAACAGAGGCGAAGATCAGAATCATGAACATCGTTGCGAAAATAGGCATCTTCGCAGCGATTCCGCCAAAGTCTTTGATTTTCTTGGTGTGGCGTCTCTCATAGAGGATGCCAACACAAAGGAAGAGGCCGCCTGTGGCGATGCCGTGTGCGAGCATGATAAAGAGCGCGCCCTGGATGCCCTGTGGTGTCATCGCGACTAAGCCCAGAACACAGAATCCCAAGTGGCTCACCGATGAGTAGGCGACGAGCTTTTTCACGTCGTCTTGAACAAGCGACACGATCGCACCGTAGACGATGCCGATCGCCGCAAGTACGGCGATATAAGGTGCAAAAGTCTTGAAGGCGTCAGGGAATAACGGGAATGCATATCGAAGCAAACCGTAGGTTCCCATCTTCAGAAGCACCGCTGCCAGAATCACCGAACCCGCCGTAGGCGCCTGAACGTGAGCCAGAGGCAACCACGTGTGGAAAGGGAAAAGCGGGACTTTGATGGCAAAGGCCAGAAAAAACGCTCCAAAGAGGAAGAGTTGTTCCTTGTAGCTGAGCTGAACAGACAACATGTCGCTGAACAAGAAGCTGTGCTGCCCACCGCCAATATTCGTGTGGAAGTAAATGTAGAGGATGGCGATGAGCATCAAGACGCTGCCGA
>JBFFMO010001426.1:0-1308 GCA_041554035.1 Allomicrovenator sp.
CCATCAGCCAGGGCTATGCCAGTGCCAAAGCCGACACACAGCTTTTTCGGACGCTGGGTTCCGCCGTGGCACCTGAGCGGATGGCGACGGTGCCGTTTCTGACACCAACTCGAGTGGTCTCCGTGACGTGTGGAGTTCTCCCGGACAAGGACCTGCCCCGACATTGTCGTTTGCTTCTGGCCAAGTACGACTTCGAGAAAATTCTTCGCATCGACCTGGCCCAAGCGACTGCCCTCTACGACAAAGGCGAACGGCTCATCAAGGCGGCGTTTCTGGAGCGCCAGGAAGTGGCAGCTGTGGAGCCAAATCTCTCCGACGACGGGTTTCCAGACTTCGATCCTTCTGAGGCGTTCGCCGGGGAAATCACCTGCAGCAAGTTACCCTGCTACGCACACGGCGAGAATTCCCTGGTTTGGCCCCAGCCTTCCACTGTCGATCAGGACGGCCCGTCAGCACTCATGGCTTTGTTGGCGCTTCTCGAGTGGAGCCTCACGTTGTTCTGGAACCTCAACTTGGCGATCGTGTTCGTGCTCCTCTGCGGTCTCATGTTCTTTGCATTAGTGACGGTTGAGGCGCTCAAAATTTCTGGGCTGATTCTCGCTGTCCTTTTGGCCATCAAGTACCCCCGCCCCAAACGCGGCTCTCGACGCCGAGCACGGTGGAGCCGTTGCTTGTTCTTGGTTCTACTGCTTGGGCAAGTCGCAGGGGGAGGAACGAGACCATTGCAAGGAATCCAGACTAGCCAGTACGGAGCCGCCATCGAAGGGCTTCCCTTTGCACCGACGTCGGCCTGGGGCCTCTGGGAGATGCCAACCCTACATGAGAGCTTCCTCGCCGAGAAGTGGTGCCGCCGGTGGCTCAAGGACAACCCCGAGCCGCCGGATCTTCAGCGCCGCGAGGACACCGAGGATCTGTTCGCCAAGGTGGACATCAACCCGAAGTTATCTCCTGGAGCTCGCCGCCAACTGGAAAAGCTGTTCCTCGACACAGACGTCCTGTCCATGCGACCGGACAAAATTTCCAACGTCAAGTTCAAGCTGGAGCTCAAGCCTGGATTCCAGCCCAAGTCATCGGCTCCGAGGGCGCATGGTCCAGCGCAGACCAGGCTGATCACCTCGTGGATCAAGGAGCAGGTTGCGTTGGGCTTGTACGAGCCCGCCTCGCCAGGATGTCAATGGGCTAGTCCCGTTCACGTGGCCCCTACTTGGACGTTGAACGAGCACGGCGAACGGACGTTTGGCAAAAGTGCGCATCTGCAGACTACCGCAAGGTCAACGCTGAGCTCTCCAAGGTGACCCAGGTGGTTCC
>JBFFMO010001427.1:0-1307 GCA_041554035.1 Allomicrovenator sp.
CCATGCTCTTTTCCACGCGTGACGAATTCGTCGAAGAGGGTCTCTTGAACGTCCTCTGGAACGCCACCGCCCGTATCCGTGAACGTCATCACCAGATCGTCGGTCGCCGCATCAAGTTCGACTCGAATGGTAAACGTTCCGCCGTCGGCCATGGCGTCCGCCGCGTTTCGCGCCAGATTGAGCACAGCGCGTGTCAGCTTAGGTGCATCGATTATGGCCGGACCGTCGTAGTCGAGCGTCATCACCAGCTCGACCTGACGCCGGGATAACTCTTTGTTCAACAGCTGGCGCACGCCCTCAAGCCATCTCTCGATCGTGGTCTCGTGCGGCGCAAAGTTCCGCTCTCCACGTGCGAAATTGAGCAACTCCAGGGTCATCTGATTGATATGATCAAATTGACGATAGATTATGTCTGCATAGGAATCCCGCTTGGCGCGGTCATCCGATTTCGCCATGAATTGAACGTATCCATTGATCACAGCGATGGGATTTTTGAGGTCATGAATCACGCCCGAAAGCATCTGACCGATGCTCGCCAAACGCGCGGACTTTTCGATTTCGGCTTGATGCGTCCGGGCCACCACAGCCGTGGCAATCCGTGAGGCCACCAAGGTCATCAGCTTGAGATCGTCGTCGTCGAATCGTTCTTCTCGGTTGAAAACCTTCAGCGCTCCAATTGCTTTGCCCGAGGCGTCGTGCAGCGGGACCGCGACGACGTTCTGGACGTTCACGCCAATCGCGCGCGTGGACCCAGGAACGGTATTGCAAGACCCCGTATTGCAGACGAAGGGCTGGCCTTCATCGATGACTCGACCGCACACGCCGGCACCTGCCGCTTCGTATCGGTCTCCAAAACGCCATCCATCATCGTGTTTGGTCTGCGAGTAATATCGAAGGTGGTCGTCTTCAACCAACGCCAGAGTTGCGCCGGTCCCGCCCATGATGCTGGCCGTCCTCATCGTGATCGAGGCGATCAATTCGTCGACCGACAGCGCCAAGTTGATGTCTTTTTCGACCTCATAAAGCGTGTCGAGTTCGGCCAGAGTATGCTCAAGTTCTTGAGCAACCTCTGTGAGTTCCATATTCTTCTGGATCGCCGAAAGATAGAGCTTCGAGTTCTCGATCGCGATCGCGGCCTGACTCGCCAAAACGCTCAGAAGCATCTCGTCTTCGTCGCTGAAATGGCCTCGACGTTGGTTCAAAACCTGCACCACACCGATGATCTGACCTTCCTGATTTCGCATCGGCTGACACAAAATACTGGTCGTTTGAAAACCCGTTCGAACGTCAAACGCTGGGTTGAATCG
>JBFFMO010001428.1:0-1306 GCA_041554035.1 Allomicrovenator sp.
ACAGATTTTCCGGAGCCCGATTCGCCCACGACACCCAACGATTCTCCGGCCATGACTGAATAAGAAACGCCATCAACCGCCCGAACGATGCCTTCGTCGGTCTTGAAGTAAGTCTTCAGGTTCTTGAGTTCAAGAAGTGGGATCTGCTCGGCCATATCAGTCTTTCCGCAGCTGTGGGTCGAGTGCGTCGCGTAAACCATCACCCAGGAAATTCAGGCTCAGCAAGGTCGCGGCGAGCGCGACGCTTGGCCAGATAATCAACCATGGCGACGTTTCCATGAGCTGGCGCCCTTCGCTGATGAGTGCGCCCCAAGAGGTTTGGGGAGCCTGAACGCCAAGGCCCAGGAACGACAGGAATGCTTCTTCGAGCATGACTGCCGGGACCGTCAGCGTCGCGTAGACGATGATCGGCCCAAGTGCGTTTGGAATCAGATGTTTGAAAATGATGCCCGAATTCGAGACACCGATGGTTTCGGCGGCTTCCACGAACTCTTGGTTCTTGAGGCTGATGACCTGACCACGGACGATTCGCGCCATGGTGAGCCATTGGATCGCGCCCAACGCCAGGAAGAGCAGGTAGATCTTCTGTCCAAAAACCACCATGAGCAGGATGACCAGGAACATGAATGGCAGACCATAAAGGATGTCGACGAGTCGCATCATGATGCTATCGACCTTGCCGCCCAGGAAGCCCGCAGTCGCGCCCCAAGTCACACCAATCACAAAGGACACCAACGTGGCCAACAAGCCAACAGCCAGCGAAATGCGTGCCCCGTAAACGGTTCTGGTGAGCAGATCCCGTCCCAATTTATCGCTGCCCAAGATATGGGTTCGAGGCAAAGGCAAACCAGCGTACTCAGCTTTTGAAATCAACCCGTCCGAGTCTTTGTCGACGCGATTGATCATTTCCTGCGCCTCACCCGAGCTCACCAGCTCGACCAATTTGCCGGTTTCTTTGGGTTGCATCACGTCATCCGCACCCGCATCGCACGCAAAAACGGTGGGGTCTTCGATCGGCGCCATGCTTCGTTTGATCATCGCCCAACGGGCACAATCAGGAATGAACCTGTTTGGCGAAACGCGGCTAAGTGGCGCATCGACGTACTCTTCGTAAGAAAGAGCGCCACTTTTATCCAAGTCGAGCTTCGAAAACTCCAGATTGCGATAAGCTTCGACGATTTCGTTGGGCTCCACAAAACCGTCTTTATTCGAATCGGTGTTCTCCCACGACAGGAGGCCCGCCTGAGAGAGTTCGTAGAAATGAGAAGGAACGCTGCGCGCGCCAGGGGGTTTTGGAACCACCCAG
>JBFFMO010001429.1:0-1303 GCA_041554035.1 Allomicrovenator sp.
ATGACATGGGGCAGCGATTTAAGCAGGCTTGAGGGCAAGAGTCGCATTGCGCGGCTGGAGCCACGCGTACCGGTCGTAGAATCGCATTGCGCGGCTACGCGTACCAATCGCAGGTCACGACGCGTGTGCCTCCTGAAACCTGACTTCCTGAAACCCGACCACTGATAACTCAGAACTTGTCTGGAAACTGCGAACCGCTACACTTCGCCCACTTCGGAGGGTGAAAGATGCGTTCAATGCTTTGGTTGGTTTTAGTGTTGTTGGTGGGATTTCCAATAGGATCGATGGCTCAAGAGGGCACGATTCAAGAAGACCTTCTTAAGATTCGTCGTGACCCGCCGCCCGAGTCGTTGACTCAAGGTCATTCGTACCTGACGTCGGACGAGTCCGAGCTTCATCTTTTTAAACCTTATTTGACGCCAAGAGGCGGCCTCTACGTGGGAATCGGAACCGATCCAAACTACGTGGTTGCCGCGTGGTCCAAGGCCGATGTCGCGGTTTTGGTGGATTTTGACCAGAACGTGGTCGACTTGCACCAAGTGTACGCGGCCTTATTTGCTGCGGCTGCAACCCCCGCCGAGTTTTTGGCCCTTTGGGAAAAGAAAAACAAAGACGCTGCTTATGCCGCCATCGACGCGTTTGATGCCAAACGCGCTAAACGCCTGAAACGCATTTATGAGGCTGGTCGCCGCAAAGTTTTGCCCCGTTTGGAATGGATGCGCGACCACTGGCCGGAACTGGGCGCGCCGACTTTTGCCAGCGATTTGGAGCAGTATAAGTTCATCGCAAAAATGTCGAAAGAAGGGCGTATCTATTCAGTACGCGGCGATCTGACCAAAGACAAAACGATGAAGGATATTGGGAAGTTTGCTAAGAAGCACAACCTCAAGGTCACGACACTCTACCTGACGAACGCCGAGTATTATTTCACGTTCGAAACCGGCGATTATGTGGCAAATATCACGGGTCTTCCGATGGAAGACGACTCGATTGTTTTGCACACCTTCCCGCGCAGCCAGAAAGAATACCGCTATATTTTCGAGACCGGCCCGCATTATCAGGCTTGGGTGAAGAGCGGGAAAATGGCCGATTTACGTGAGCTGATTCGTCGCCGCGCCAAGAAAGTCGAGGGCCATGAAAACCTTCTGCAGATCACCAAATTGCCTGATGGCACGGACACGGCTGCTCCCAAGGTCGAGCCGATGAAGACGCCAGTGGTTACCAAACCGAAGGCTCCTGCAAAGGCAGCAGAGTGAGATTCCGTTGGTTGCTGATGCTCGTTTTCGCCATCGCTTGCGAAGCC
>JBFFMO010001430.1:0-1300 GCA_041554035.1 Allomicrovenator sp.
AATCGGCACGGCGATCGCGTTCGTTGTTTGACCATTAAAGATGAACTTACCGAGCGTGTCGGTGACTTCCGATTTTCGGTTGCGATAGATACATTGCCGCAAGAGAGCTGGAGTGTAGTCCTGCGAACGCAGTTCTTCCTTCCATTCTGGTCGAACGAGCTCAACAAGCGCGGCAAATCGATGTTGGTCGCCTTGGTGAGGCGTGGCTGTTAGCAAAAAGAGATTCTCCGTAAGGCCTCGTAGAACCTGGGCCAAACGATATCGATCTGTCGCCCGAAATGACGTCCCTGAAAGATGGCGCGAAAGCCTGTGCGCCTCGTCGAAAACCACAACGTCCCAATCACCACCTACCCGAATTTTTTCCAGGTGGGCTTCATCCTTCAAAGTGTCGATTGAAGCAATCGCTCTAGGGAAAAGGCGCCAGTGTGCGGGGTCGTCGACCCTAAAATCACGGTTATAAATAAGGAAATCATCCATCCCGAATTTAGCCGCGAGTTCCTCTTTCCATTGCGGGGTGAGCCCGGCAGGGGCGACGATCAGGATTCGATCCATTTTTCGTTGGCGACATGCTGCCAGGAGCATGCCCATTTCGATGGTTTTACCTAGCCCGACATCGTCTGCGATGATCCAATTCAAATTTCCGCTGCTCAAGATATTATGAGTCAGGTGAATCTGATGCGGCAGTGGATCAAGGTCCAAGTGTGATAACGCACCAGTGGATTCGTTCCAGTGTTCAAGCGCATGTGCCAGCACGCGCAGACGAAACCTTTCGGCACCATTTTTTCCTATCTGGCGTGGACGGGTGCGTCGCAGGTGTTGAAACGGCAACCAAACGCGCTCATTCGACTCGAAGAACTCGACCAGAACTTGCTCGTGCCCACCCAATGTTCGGGTGTCAATCACCCTCCCCTCGCCACGAGATGTCTTTACGATCGAACTGGGCACTTCCTCAACCGTTTGATCGGGTCGGAAAGCACTTCGCAACTCTGTTGACCGAGCATCTCTGCGCTCCACAGCGTTTGTGATCACCACATAGAGGCCGTCATGACGCTCTTCGTGGGCGGTAACCACAAACTCAGACGCAAAAGAAACATGCGTGACCCAACATCCAACTACCGGAATCATTGTATTCATTTGTTCTCCTTAAAATGTGTGGGTAGCAACGGCTTGAACGAACGAGTAGCCGTGCGGCATTGCTCGCATCAGCTGGCGAAGTTCAGTGGTAAAATAGAGGGACGGATAACATGACGGACCAAAACCGACGGTCATGACGTCACGAATCTCTCGGGTCCATGAATCA
>JBFFMO010001431.1:0-1300 GCA_041554035.1 Allomicrovenator sp.
CGTAGCGGGGCTTGATGAGCTTGCCCGTGCGCGACCGAGTACCCTCGATGAAAAACTCAAGCGGATAGCCTTGTTCAAGCATGCGAATCACGTATTCGCGAACAACGACCGGATAAAGCGCATCGCCCTTAAAGGTTCGACGGATGAAAAACGCGCCGGCCCAGCGAAAGAGGTGGCCCATTGGCCAAAAGCTCAAGTTCGCACCCGCGGCAATCAGGGGCGTGGTCATGCCGTAACGGTAAAAGAGATAACTCAGTACCAGGTAATCGATATGGCTCTTATGGCTTGGGACCAACACGATATTGCTGTGTTTGGCGACCTCTCGCACCCGCTCCAGACCTTTCTCGTCGACTTCAAATCCGTCGTAAATCCGGTACCAGACAAAGCTCAGCACCGACGAGAATATCTTGATCATCAGCAAGCTGGGCTCAGCCGCGACCTCGACAAATTGTGCCCGGGCGCGCTGCACGAGTTTTTCCTCGGGCAGACCTTCTTCGGCGGCGAGCGCCTGGATGGTTTTGGTCAACGCCGGGCGTGCCAGAATATCCTTCCAAACGTCGTTTGTGGGCTCACCTGTTGGGCCCAAAATGACGCGTTCTTCGCGACGAATCACGTCCAGAACTTGCTCGCGCAACATATCCGAAGCGTCGGCCGAACCTGCGCGTGGATATTCCTGCAAGAATTCCTGCAAGTTGATACCGCCCGAGACCAACACGGTGGGTTGGCCAAATTTGACGAAGCTCTGCCAAATCGTCTGGAACCAGTAGACCACTTTACGAAAAAAACCTGGCGATTGGGCCGTGCCAAAAATATCGTCCAGAATCGTCGGGTGTTTTGAGTCTGGACGTTTTTCCCAAACCAGCAAAAGCGGCATCACGAAAATCGGCACACTCTGTTGGCGCTGAGCGCGAACCAATCGGTACAGATATTTCTGAGAGAATTCGAAGTTGTCGTTGGCTGTGGCTTTGGGCCGTTCCAGAAAGATGAACACGGCTTTGTCATCAGCGACCAGCGCCTGAACCACCTCTTCTGCGGGCTCCGACGGACTACGGAATATCGAAAAAATATACGAAAAAAACCCGCGCAAAATGATGGTGCGGATGCCGTTCGCAAATTGGGCCAGAGGCAGGCCGTGCGTTCGAAACGCCCAGTTGAAATAGAGGTAGTCCAGAAGGCTCAGCGAACGCATCACGTAGACGACAGTCCCGCGATCTTCGGCCTCCTGGATATGATCCAGACTTCGGCGTTCAAAAAGGACGTGGGCGAAGAAGAAGCGCGCCAAGAAGTTCAGCAGACGCCC
>JBFFMO010001432.1:0-1297 GCA_041554035.1 Allomicrovenator sp.
AGCTTTGGAGCGTGCTTCAGCCTTCGCCAAACGCCGTGTTTACGGGTGATATTCAAATCCGACTCATCGACGAAATCGGTGTTTTGGGGGAAGGCTCGCTTTCGGGGCGACGGATCGATTTTAAAAGCCAATTTCCTCCGACTCTTGAGCCCATCAGCGGTGGCGCTGTATTTGTGAATCAGCGCATCGAGGTCAGCGGAGAGAATTTCCTGCGTCCCGAAGAAGGACAAACGTTGGCGAAAGTCTCTGGCACCCTGACTTTGGATGACGGAAATTCACGGGAAATCAACGACGAAGAGATCGTGATTGAATGGGACGGAAAGCGCAATCGGGCTCGCCTACCGCTTGATCCCGGCCTATTCGGCGTGCAAGTCGGATCGTTTGAAGGATCGTTGGTTTTCGAGAACGTATTGAGCTCTGGCGCGAGATTCGCCGGCAATACCCAGAGCTCGTTCAGCTTCGATATTCAGCCCACTTTTCTCGCCTCACTTACCCCGAATGCAGGAAGCCGCGGCCAACGCATTGGTTTCAACGGACGCGGATTTGTCGCAAACGCAGATAACAGTCGATATTACGGCATGATTTTTCGTTTTGAGGGTGAGTTCGTTCTCGACAGCGGGACCCGAATCGATTTGACCGGCAACAACGCTCTTGAGCGTGCGCCAGATCAGGTGTTCTCGGAAGAAGAAGCCGGCATGGCCGTCTGGTACGAGATCGACGGCGGGAAACTCACCGGCCTTGGCGCAGAACCGGGTTCGTTCGATGGAACCATCACTCCGATTCTATTTGATGCCTGGGGCGAACAAATTGGCCTTTCGTATGGCGGCGAGTTTCGGGTGCTGCCGACCAAACAGATCGTTCATATCAAGTACCTGCCGGCGTTCTCAAAAGCGCTCGAGAAGTTTGGAGTCCAGAACGTGGAAGTCGATATCCGGCGCCGTGTTCAGGAAGTCGTCAGCCAGGCCTACGAGGGGATTCACGTCGAGTTTCGAGAGACCAAACCGACGGACTTTGTTGATTTTGCCACGATCGAAATCGGCGGGCCGGACCCCTCTGGTGGCGGCAAATTTGGCTACGACAACACCTGCAACAACTCGCTCCGACGCTGCAAAGACACCGATAATCTTTTCCTGAGCGACTATCTGGGCGGAATCAACGCCGCCAGCGCGAACGAGTTTGAAACCCCCTACGGTGGAGTGTTTATCGAGTCGTTCGACTACTTTTCAAAGATCCTAACACCCTCCAATCAAGACGCTTCGGACTCGTTTGACGACATCCTGAAACCGTTCATGCCCAC
>JBFFMO010001433.1:0-1296 GCA_041554035.1 Allomicrovenator sp.
AGCGTCGCCTTCATTTCTTTCTTTTTGTCGCGCTCTTCCAAGGTGTTCGCAGGCTGTCTCAAAGCCGCCTGCAATTCATGCGCTTTGGCCTCTTTCGAGAACAATTGCTCAGCATCGTACTGGGCAATTTCCGGCAAGCGCGCAGCCTCTGGGCTCGTGGCCAGCGCTTGGTGCTCGCTCTCGGTAAAATCCTTCACTTTGGCCCGGCTGATTTCGGTCCGAAGTCGCGTCACTTTCGGTTGATTCTTTTTCATGTGGTTCTCCTGTGTTTTTCAGCACATCGCGTGCATTTTTTGCACATGGAATGTACACTAATTGAACATGAAAAGTCACCACCCACATAGCGTAATTCTCCCGGCAATCGAAGACTGGCAAAGCCTCGTGCAGCTCGCTCGGAAGATCGAGGCACAGCCCGCGCACGTCATCAACTCAATCGACCGAGGGCAACGGTGTCAGGGGTATTGGCTGGAGGCTCAGAAAGTGGGGCCACAGCACGACTTGCACGCCATGGGGCTCGACGGGCGCACGAAGACGCTCTATCGCGTCCAAGCGTTCAGCCTAGAACGAGACCAGTTGACGGAAACCGAACGTGACTTGGAACGAAAGATCGCGGCACTCGATGAATGCGGGGCCGTCGAGCTGGCCGCACAAGGTCGTGCACTGCTTCAGGATGCCCGAAACCTGCGCCAGCGACTCACAGCCCCCCCTTCCAATTCTTGTGGGGCTTGGTTCTGGACTGGGCAAACGCTCCGCCCCCTCGCTGAAAAAATCGGCGAAAATAACGGGTTCGGCAGATGACCGGTATCAGTTCGGCAAATCTGGCGCTTTTTACGCACGAGGGCGAGACCGATTTGGCTTGGGAAGCCTTCGCGCTCTACTGCCACGGAGGCGCCGGGTACTCGCTTGCGCGTCTTGCCTCGGACCACTTCGCCGGCTCCCCTGGAAAGCTCCGGCTTCTCGAGCGCTGGTCGTCCGATTTCGACTGGGTGAAGCGTCGAGCCGCCTATTTGACCGAGGTCAGTGCAGCTCGCGCGGCCTACTTCGAAGACGTGAACCGCCAGTGCCTCGACCTCATGGCCGATAACGCGCTCGGCGTGACTCAAGCCGCAATCACCGCCGTGCTGAAGTCGGCCGACCCTCGTTTGGTCAAGCTGCTTTTTGATTCGCTCGGCGTGGGTCGCAAAGCCGATGCCGGCGCCTCGGTCAGCTTCGAATTCAACGCATCCAATCTCAATGACGCGCAGCTCGCGAACCTCTTAGAAAAACTCAAAGACTGAAAACGGAGAACTTCAATAT
>JBFFMO010001434.1:0-1295 GCA_041554035.1 Allomicrovenator sp.
GCCTTCTGGTTTTCAAAGAATGCCCGAGAATTCGTCACCAGCCGTTTCTACTACGAGGAATATCCCACGTGGGTCACCGCCTTCAACAAGACCGACCCCACTCTTCGTTTTGCCGACACTTCCTGGGAACTGCTCCAGGACCGTTCGGGCTATCTGTTTGGCGACCGCGACGACCAGGCCTGGGAGTTGGACATGCCACCCTTCGGCCGGACCTTCCCGCATCCCTTCGGACCTGCGGATGGGAAGGGATTCAGCACCTTTCTCACCTTGAGCCCGGCGGGCGATGAGCTGACCCTCGAGTTTGCCAAGGCTTTGATCGAGAACGAAGCCATTGGGGCCGACTCGGTAACCGACTTCCTGTCCGTCAGTTTCTCCTCCACGGATTACGTCGGCCACCTATTCGGACCATCGAGTCTTGAGGCAGAGGACAACCTGCTGCGGCTCGACCGCACGCTTGCACAGCTCCTTGCGTATGTCGACGAAAAGGTTGGGCTGAAGCACACCCTGATTGTGCTCTCCGCCGACCATGGTAGTCCGGAGGCGCCGGGAGATTTGCAACAATATGGTTTCGAGGCCAGCTACGTGGACCCTGACTCATGGGAAAAGGAGGCAGGCTTCGCTGCACTGAAGAAACGCTTCGGGGTCGGGGAGAAGCTGATCCGGCAATATGCCCACCCCTACCTCTATCTGGACCGTGAGCTTATCGCCGAAAAGGGGCTCTCGCTCGGTGAGGTCGAGGAAGCGATCGCCGCGGAGCTCGTCAAATTCAAGGGCGTCGCTCTGGCCGTTTCCAGCACGGCGATGGCTCATGGCGAGTTTCCCGATACGCCGCTGCTGCAATCGGTGCTGAACAACTACAATCCGCGCCGATCCGGCGATATCTTCATAGTCTTCGAGCCGCACTGGTTTATCAATGACTTCGATGGGCTCACGGTGGCGACCACGCATGGGTCACCCTGGCGTTACGACACCTTTGTGCCGGTCATCTTCGCCGGTGCCGGAATCGAACCACGGAAAGTTTTTCGGGAGATCCACTCCATTGACGTGGCTCCGACCCTCGCCGCCGTAGCGGGTACCAAGCCGCCCTCGGGTACTCGCGGCCAGGTCCTCGTCGAGGTGATGAAGGGGCGTTGATGATCGTCGCTCAGAGAAAAGACTCTTTCTGGCTACATAAAATCAAGCTATTGGAGACAAACAATGAAACAAACACATGGTATATGTTCAGTGGTGACTGTGTCGATGTTCTTGTGCGTAGGGATGGTCAGCGCTCAGGATGTGTTACCTTTTCCTGAACC
>JBFFMO010001435.1:0-1290 GCA_041554035.1 Allomicrovenator sp.
CGAGGTGTTCGACAATATTTCGCACGGCACCATGCCTGGTTATCCCTCAAATCTGCGAGAGCATTTTGTCGACAACCCAGACCATCCAGGCGCGTACACATGGTCGCAGGTTTGGGGCGAGACTCCCGCGGAATCGATTCAAGACACGTCACATGCTGGCGCCATCGTTTCGTTTGTGAACGAAGCTGCCGATCAGGGGCTCTATTGGACGAATGCCGACGTCAACGCCTTGATCAAGACCCTGCTTGAGGTGATCTGGGATCCGACGCTGGACGGTGCGTATCATCAAAACGTCGACGGCACCGACCCAAGTAGCGGCGCGTTTACAGGTCCTTATGGTCTGCCCGGCAGCTTGGGAGGCCGTCTGCACGAATGGCTCCATCTTGGGAGCCATGATGCGGAGATCCAGCGGCGCATTGAGGCCTTTTATCTTGATCCGACACGTCGCAACGTGATTTTCTTTGGCTATCAAGCGTATGGAATTGGAGCGCTGAATGCGCGCATCTTGGCCGAAGGGACCCCGGTTTACTGAACGACTATCAGTGGTGAAATATGCAGGTCCTCATCTTCCTGGTTCTCCTCGCTCTGCCTTGCGCCGCCGTCGCCAATGACGCCGAATATGGCAATTACGCTGGGACTCCAGGGCCGGTGAAAAACGACGCGATTTCGATGGTGAGCGAAGACATCGTGATTCAGGAGCGCGTTGAAGGAGGCTGGCAGGTTTCCTCGACTTACGTGTTTCAGAACACCACCGATAAACCCGTGAAATTGTCGATGGGTTTTCCAGAGATGTCGGGGGATGACCCCACGGAATTCCTTGAATTCAAAACGACGGTCAAGGGGGACGCGGTCAAGGTCAAGACCGCCAAATCCGCACCATTCCTGAAGTTGGGGTCTGCGCCTCTTGGACGCGTTCATCTTTTTGATGTGGATTTTTTGCCCAACGAAACGGTGACGGTCGCTCATGATTATAAAATGGAAGGGGGCGGCAGCGTCGCGATTGCGATCGAAAAAACCGTACAATATGTGACCCGCACAGGCGCGCTCTGGAAGGGGCCCATCGGACGTGCTCAGTTCACGATTCGCACCCATGATGTGTACGAATTATTGGCGTGGAGCCCCGAGTTTAAATTCAAATCGTTACGCCATTTTGTGATCCAGAAAGGCGTGTCGACTGGAATGGAGCTCGTGCTCGAAAACAAGGATTGGACGCCCAAGGGGGACCTTGTCCTCGACCTTATGACCGACGAAGGAGGGCTTCAGAGCAAGGCGACTGGCGGTGAATGTCCC
>JBFFMO010001436.1:0-1289 GCA_041554035.1 Allomicrovenator sp.
ACCCAATGACTCCAGCCACTTTGTGATCTACGGCCTTGAGCAAGGGAAATTGCCGATTCAAGGTGATCAAGTGATGCCCGCCGTCGTGACGATGCACCTGCTCGGCGCCGATGGGGGCGAAGTGTTGCCCTTTAATGAATCCGCGATGAGTCTTCCCGCGTTACGAACGCGTATCAGCAAAGCCAAAGTTGGTGAGCAATGAAGCCCCTCATCGTGCTTGTCATGGCGCTTTGGGCGGGGCCGGCGTTTGCATTCGTACCGACGCTCACCTGCACCGAGTCTGGACTCTACGTCTGCCAGCCAAACGAGACTCCAAAACAGGTAAAATGGGAAAGCCTCTGCATCAGCTGGTACATGAATGAGGCTGGGACCAAGTCCATTCCTGGTGCCGCTGACGGCACGGCCGGACAGGGACTTGAGGACACGATCAAAGCCAGCTTTGACACATGGAACGCCGTTACATGTCAGGACCTTAAGCTCGTCTACGGCGGTCGAACGGACGACGACCGTGCTGCGACGGACGGCAAAGCCAATATCGTGGTGTTTCGCGACGAGGAGTGGCTTTTCGCAAGCAAGACCGCGTTCGCCATCACCAGCGTCACGTATAATCCGGACTCAGGCCTGATCGTTGACGCAGATATTGAGATGAACGCGTTTTACCACACGTTCACGATCGGCGACCAAGACGTCAATATCGACGTTCAGAACACCATCACGCACGAAGTCGGCCATTTTGTGGGCTTGGACCACACCCCAGTGCCCAACGCGACCATGGTAGCAAGTGCGGCCGTTGGAGAGACTCTCAAACGCTCGCTTGAGTCCGACGACATCGAAGGGGTCTGTTCGATCTATCCAACAGATGCGCGCACAGACGCCTGCTCAATACCGCCACCCCATGTCAAAACAGATGACACGACGGGTGACGGTTGCTGCACCACGGCCCCCGGCTCACCCAGCCAAACTCCCATTTATGCGATTTTGGCCGGAATCGGCCTGGTCATATGGCGTCGACGAGGACGCGGGTAAGGGCCAAGAACCCCTCAAAATCCACACGTTCGGGACGAACGTTTGGATCCAGCCCCGCACGTTCCACCGCATCGACCGCCACCTCTCGGGTCAGCCCGATGGTTCGTAAGCCGTTCACCAACGTCTTTCTGCGAACGTTGAAAGACCCGCGAACGATCTTTTCGAAGCGTTTTCGCTCCACCAAATCCGGAATCCGAGTTCCGACGATCGGCTCAAACACCACCACGGCGCTATGAACTTTTGGCGGTGGCCTGAACGCCCCG
>JBFFMO010001437.1:0-1286 GCA_041554035.1 Allomicrovenator sp.
GGGCATGCGTTCGTTTGACGCGAAGAATGAAGGGGCGGTCCACTGTTTCGTCGGCTGAGTCGCGTTCGTCGACCAGTTCAAAGCCCAGATCAAAAACGAAATTCTTGAACTCAGCCCGGCTTTCGACCGAAAGAAATCCGGCCATGTGATCAACTGGCCGCGGAGCGCTGAGCATATCGCCGTCACTTTCCATGGTTCGTGTGCGTTGCATGGCGCGCATTCGGACCAACTGCACCGCGTCGGGGAAAAGGAATTCCCGATAGAGTTGCCAGTCTGGATCGGGTTTGCTGCGACCCTCCAGATGGATGTCTGGGAATTTCGAGCGCGCACGGTCGACGATTCCCGTGGCGAGTGCATCGTTCGAATAAACGAAAAACTCTCTTCGTCCAGGTCCGGTAAGCCGCGCTACGACGTGCCCACGGCCATCGAACTCGTCTGCAAGCCAGTCTCCAAACGTCTCCAGAAACTCGCGGTCAGCCTCTTGGGGCATGCCGGATTGTGGGCCGGGCTCAAAGCCAACACGAAACCAGTTCATGGTTCCGAGTTCCTTCGTTTCCGTGGAATCGTGCCAGTCGACGTCGACGAGCATCAGAATCAACTCGCCTTGGAGTTGGGTTGGATAGACTTCCCAGTGTGCCATTATCGCTCCGGTCTTGACGGGGACGGGCAAGATGGCAACCCTGTGCGCCGCGTCAAGCCCAAGACTGATTATGGATGAAGATCTTCAAGTAAATGCCTCCGTCACCATTCCCGCGGGAGAGTTGAGCTTTAAGGCCAGCCGGGCCGGTGGGGCAGGTGGCCAACACGTCAACAAGACCAGCTCTCGGGTGACCGTTGAGTGGGACGTCGAGATGTCTCTGGCGATCACTAAACTCGAGAAATTAAGAATCTACAAACACCTCGGTGGGCGGATCAACAGCGAAGGCGTGTTGCAGCTGTCCGTGGACGAGTCTCGCTCACAGCACGCCAATCGTGATCTTGCACGTCGCCGGCTCGCTGAACTGGTCCGCGGAGCGCTCAAGGTGCAGAAAAAACGAGTTAAAACTCGACCCACGCGAGCATCGAAGGAGCGAAGAATCGATGCGAAGCGCAAGACCAGCGGCAAAAAGAAGATGCGTTCCAAGCCAGGTCGTGACGACTAGTTCGTCGCGTTGAGTGCTTGAGCCATGTGGCACACTTCGCCGATGCATCGTTGAAGGGTGTCTTGATCGCTCATGCGGCCTTCCAGCGCGACCGTCACCACGCCGCTCGCCCCGCCGGGTTCAGCCGGTAATTCGGTGCTCTCA
>JBFFMO010001438.1:0-1286 GCA_041554035.1 Allomicrovenator sp.
TAGCGATACCAGCACGTTCGCTGTGACGTTCGAGGAGATTTCGTGCTCCTCGCTCGCTGTGTGCAGCGCAAAAGGCACCTTTACCGGCACCTTGGACTGCAATTCAGCCGGCGTCGTTCAGCTTGACGGCTCGTTCCTTCGATAATTTTTGATGACTAATTAGCGGGCATCTTGCCCGCTGCGACCGGTGCGCGTGGCTCCAGCGGGCTGTCGCATAGGGACCGATGACGAGGTTGTTTTTACTATGGGTCCGCGAGCCCGCGAGCACTATGACTCGCATGAGATTGGTCCGCGATCCTGATGACTCGCATGTGTCTGAATAATCGAAGGAATCACATGCAGGCCTTAGGGCCTGCGGACCAAGCACAGATTCACAGAAATCACAGAAAGACCGAAAACGGTTCCCAGCCGTGCATGCGTTTCTGCGACCGGCATGCCTCAGTTGATGATGCGCGTGCAGGCATTGGACTCGCAGACGATATTCGGTCCGGCTCCACAACAATCCGAGGTCTGATTACACGACTCGCCGACTTCCCGACAACGCTCGGGGGGAGGCGGCGAGCAAACCAGCGCGTCATCGACGCCCGGCACACACTCGCCGCTGCAACACTCCGCGCCCACAGCACATCCTTCGCCATCGGTTCGACACGCCTTGGGCGCCCAATAAGCCGAGATATTTCGTGACGACGTATTTTGCCCGGGCAACCAATAACCAACCTCGCTTGGGTCGCCCTGACCGGGCGTATCCGAAATCGCAGACACCCAGACCTGCTGCAAACCAGAGCCACGTGTGCCGACCTCGGCATTTCCGTAATCACGACGGGTCAAATGAGTGACCCAATAATAACCGCCCTGCTGAAACGGAGAGAAATTCGGCTGGAATGTATCGGCCGCCATCGCCCCGCCCGAGGCATTATCCAAACGCACCAATCCGGTACCATCGGCCCCAATCAGATAAAGAGCCGATTGCTGAGAGTCGCTGCGTGACCCCGAGCCATGCGCAAATGCAATCCACTTCGAGTCAGGGGTCCACGACGGATAACTTGCAGCGTTTCCTGTCGGAATGGCATTGGCGATGACTCCAGGTTGAATCACGGTCGATACGCCAAAGGCGTCCAATCCAGTGACCTGCATCACCGCGATATCCCCCGTGATATTCGCCCCACCAAATCCGCCGGCATTTTCGACGTACGCCAAGAGCTTACCGTCTGGCGACCATGCTGGATGTGTGCTGCCCGGACCAGGCAAGGTGCCCTCGGCCACCGGCAGCACCGCGTCGGCCGGCA
>JBFFMO010001439.1:0-1283 GCA_041554035.1 Allomicrovenator sp.
CTTGAATTACGACGCCGCTGCCGCGACTGCCGTGCGCTTCGAAGTCCACTATAAGGGCCAGGTCGAGAACTACTCTGGATCGCTTGCAAAAACGGTCGGCGCAACGACCGCCACCTTCGTGTTCACCATTGGTGCCAGCGAAAACGGCCCGGGCGAACTTGAGTTCGTGAAACCCACCGAAGAACTCTGGGTTCGTGGGCCGGCGACGGGTTTTGCGGTCAATCCACATGACTCCAACATCACGAGCGTGAAGTACTCGGCCGGGAACACAGAGCTTGGAACTTCAACTTCGGGCGCCCGTTTCGACCTCAATTACACCTTCAACAACTTGGGTGAACACGACATCACAGCTCGAGGCTACGACCAGTCGGGCATGGAACTCGATAATGACACGGTTAAGATGGTCGTGATGAACGCTCAAGATGGCCTGCCTAACCCTCGTAATGGAGCGGTGGTCAGCGATTGGATGCTCGCTAAACGAATCCTCTACCATGCTGGGCGAATCGGTCTCCTTACGCGACAGGTATCAGGCAGGAACGATGGAGCCGATGCACTTTCGAATATCCGCGCAGTCGCTCAGAAACAGACGGCACGTAATTCATGCTACGGAAACGCGCCGTGTGGCCGGGTCCGCCTGGATGCGCGGATGCTTGAGGCGATCGTTCTGCTTCGTCAGGTTTATGGCTACAGCTTCCGAATCACCGCCATCGTCGGTGGGTCGCATAGCAAACGCTCAAGGCATTATCGCGGGGTCGCCTTCGACACCGACACCATCAACGGCTCTTCGGTGCGCGGAAACAGGACGCTCGCCCGTCAATTCATGGCAGCTTGCCGTGAAATGGGCGCCACGGAGGTCTTGGGACCAGGAAATACCGGACACAGCGGTCACGTGCATTGCGCGTGGTAAACAGCCCCCTCAACCCGAACTTCGGTTCGGGGAAGCCCGGCAGCTCAGGTTGCCGGGCTTTTTTTTATCTTGGGTCGAACGCCACAAATTGACCGGTGGCGGCCGAGGTCGTGCCGCCCTTTATGGCGAACGCCATATGGACTGCCGCTCGCACCGGGATCGCGCTGGGATTATGGGTTCCGGAGGTTTGAAATTCGTCGAACTCATCCATGGCTGGAGTCAGCTCCGATTCTGGGACTTCTTCGATATGAATCACTCGGCCCACGCTCACGCCCACAGCCTCGGTGTAGAGCTCGGCTTTTTTAATGGCGGCTAGAATCGCTCCTTGCCGCGCCTCGGCCCGGGCCTCACGCAGTCGAGATGTGCGATACGTTAA
>JBFFMO010001440.1:0-1282 GCA_041554035.1 Allomicrovenator sp.
CATACGAGGATTCAAAGACGCGTAAGGGTCCTGAAAAATCATCTGCAGATTGCGGCGTAGCGGGTGAATCTGGCGTTTGGTCAGGGTCGTGAGTTCTTGGCCCTTAAACTTCACCGAACCCGCGGTCGGCTTATACAACTGAATCAGCGCCCTTCCGGTCGTCGACTTGCCACAACCCGACTCACCGACAAGGCCGAGTGTCTCACCTTTAATGATATCGAAATTCAAGCCATCGACGGCTTTGACGCGATTCACCTCTTTGCGAATCAACGCTCCGCGATAAATCGGGAAGTGCATCTTGAGATCGCGAACTTCGAGGAGAGCTTCATCCATGACTCGCATCCTTTGACTCGGCGTCGCTTTCACGGGCTTTTTTCTCGTACTTCTCGACCTTTTCGGAGCTCGCATGCGTGCCCAATTCAGCCTCGAATACTTCCGTGGCGCGCCAACAATGTGAGACGCGACCTGGTTCGACTTCGACAGCCGGTGGCCATTCCTGATGGCATTTCGACATGGCCCATGCGCAACGCGGCGCAAAAGCACAGCCAGGAATCGGCTTGGACACGTTTGGCGGCCGACCTTCAATCGGAATCAAACGTTCGGCCCGTCCGCGGTCCAGACGCGGCACACTCTTCAAAAGGCCCACCGTGTAAGGGTGCGCAGGCCGCTCAAAGAGTTGTCGCGCGGGAGCGGATTCGACCACCCTCCCCGCGTACATGACCGCGATTCGGTCCGCCATGCCGGCAACCACGCCGAGGTCATGCGTGATGATGATGAGGCCCGTGCCAAGGTCACGTCGCAAGTCCTTCATCAACTCCAGAATCTGCGCCTGAATCGTGACGTCGAGCGCCGTCGTGGGCTCGTCAGCAATCAGCAACTCAGGTTCATTGAGCAAGGCCATCGCGATCATCACGCGTTGACGCATTCCGCCGGAAAACTGGTGTGGATACTGGTCAAAACGTTCGCTCGGCGCAGGAATACCAACTCGCTCAAGCATCTTGATGGCTTTGGCTCTGGCGTCCTCTGTTCCCAGGTTCTGATGAATCTGCAAAGGCTCGATCAACTGCCGACTCACCTTCAAAAAGGGATTCAGGCTGGTCATCGGGTCCTGCCAGATCATCGAAATGCGGTTCCCGCGGATCTTGCGGAGCTCCGCTTTGGGCATCTTCAAGAGGTCCTGACCTTTGAAGAGAATCTCACCGCCGGGGATAAAACCCGGAGGCTGCGGAATCAGGCCGAGTACCGAAATCTGAGTCACAGATTTTCCGGAGCCCGATTCGCC
>JBFFMO010001441.1:0-1282 GCA_041554035.1 Allomicrovenator sp.
ATAGCTCCAGACCCCATCGTCATTCGGCGGACATTTTGGCAAAAAATCGCTGCGGGATTAATGCCGTGGGTTCGCCGCAATCAATTGGCTGAAGATGCCGAAGCGGAGGCCACTACTAATGTCGCGTTGAATGATCATGCCCAATTGCTCGACGCATATCTTACGTATGAAAAACGCCAAGAGTGGCTCTATGAAATTGGTCGGCTGCACGACACGTCTGCAATGGGGGAACTTCTCACCCAGTACTTCGAAGCAGTCGACTTCCCACGGGAGACTGAGGTCGCATTTGAGTTCACTGATGATTCAACAGTCTGGATTGATGTGGATTTGCCAGAGATTGAGGACTTTCCAGACGAAACAGCTACGGTTTCTCAACGTCCACTTGGTATTAAGCTGAAGAAACGTCCAACAACTCAGGTCCGCAAGGATTACATGAACCACGTCCACGGCATTGGATTTTTTGTTGTCGGTAGTGCCTTTGGGTTGTTGCCCAATCTTGACCGCTTGTATCTGTCCGGCTACTCGCAGCGAGCAGACAAAGCTACCGGGCGGGTTAGTGACGAGTATTTATACAGCGTGTCGATAACGCGGGCGGCGTGGTGTGAAGTCGACTTTGGTAACCTTCAGGCAGTAGACGTCGTTGAAGCTCTTGGTCGCTTCGAAATTCGTCGCAAAATGACCAAAACTGGATTGTTCACGCCGATCGAGCCGTTCGCTCCAGAACACCTTTCCCAAAATTAATTTCATAATAAGGATGTGTACTTCATGGGAGTCGAGACTTGCTCGTATTCCGGTGTCGCCTTATGATTTGGTGTTGTGTTTTTTCGGGCTAGCCGAGGCCGGACACATAGACCAGAGGTAAGCCTTACCCGCCAATCTTCCCACCACTCGCCCTAAAAAGAAGCGAGTCAAACGTGTTTCCAAACAGATTAGAGAGGCGCATCACTCGACACGCCATCTCGATTTGGTCGGCTTTAAATTGGCCATATTCTTCAACCAGTTTTGCCTTGTCTTCATGCGTGGATTCGCCGTCCCTTTCGGCCCAGCGCCGTGCAAACTCGAGTGCAGGTCGGTCCGGGTCCGGGACCTCTGCAAAATCGCCACTGAGGATCGCGGCGCCCTCGGACCGACACACACCGACGGCCTGTCCAAGTCTGGTGTGGACGAATTCGCAGTAATGGCAGTCGTTCACGCCCGTCACAGCCAGCATGATTCTTTCGCGGAGCGCTGGGTCTAATCCTCGGACCCTAAGCGGGAGCTTCTCCTGCAATGCCGGCGAGAG
>JBFFMO010001442.1:0-1282 GCA_041554035.1 Allomicrovenator sp.
GACGCATCGGCCATCGAAGCAGCCGTCACCCAGGTCCTCGCCGACAACGCCTCCAAGGTTGCTTTGGTTCATCTGGTGGACCGCATGAAGGAACGCGGGCTGACCCTCTTGGACACGCAGTTTACGACCGAACATCTCAAGAAATTTGGCGCTCGTGAAATTCCGCGCTCTGAATACGAAGACTTGCTTCAAGCCGCATTGAAGGTCGACGTCACCTTCGCATAGCCACAAAAAGAGGCACTCTGCATGAAATATCCGACGTTTTTATCACTTATCGCGATTTCAATGATGGGGTGTGGCGACGACTCATCGGCGGAGAAGGGCGTTTTTGTTCCTTCGAATGATGCGGGAACCGCGTCGGATTCCAACACATCAGATTCCGGTACTCCAGATATTGGTACCTCGGTGGAGCCGTTGAAGTGCGCTGCCGTCGAGGGCGCATGCGACTTAACGTGCGAAGTTCTCGCCGATCCAAGCTTTTGTTGGAACGTGGCTCGGGCAGAAGCAAATGCCTGCGGGGCTTCTGAATCCAAGGGTGTCATGAGCGGCGATGGGCTGAGCTGCACATCGCTTGATACGGTTGTTCGATTCGATGCTCCCGTCTTGGTGACTGAAGTAACGGACCGCGAGACGTGGGGGATCGAGGTTTCTCGTGGTGGAAATACTTGTCTTGAGTTGGACGACGGGCCGTTATCGCTGGCGCTGGAAACCTCGAGCGGAAGGGTAAATGTATCATTGACCCTTCAGCCCGAGTTCTACCGAATCGAGTGCCCGGATGGCAGCGCCTGGGAAGCGTACGACCAAATGGCGCTTCTTGCGTGCAAGGACGCCGATGGGTTCACATCACTCCCTGGCATCTCCACGGTCACATTTGGCGATGAATTCCAGTTCGGTCTTCTGCCTGGGCCGGACAGCCTCTTGTGGTGCACGTTCTAAATTCCGCGAGCCTACTTCGCGAGCGTTGCCTGGACTTCGATGTCGATCGTGACTTCCTCGCCCACCAGGACGCCGCCGGCCTCGAGTGCGGTGTTCCAGCCAAGACCAAAATCCTTACGGTTGATCAGGGCCTGTGCGCTGAAGCCGATGCGTTTGTTGCCCCAGGGGTCAATGCCGGTACCGTTTTCGGTCACAGCCAATTCTACGGGCTTGGTGACGCCGTGAATGGTGAGATCCCCATGGACCGCAATCTTGTCGCCGTCCTTTTTCCAACCCGAACTCTTGAACGTCATGGTTGGGAATTCTTCAGCGTTAAAGAAGTCAGCCGAACGCAGGTGATTATCCC
>JBFFMO010001443.1:0-1281 GCA_041554035.1 Allomicrovenator sp.
GCTGCCGGCGCGGAACTCTATTTGAAGTCGTGCAATGGGGGTTATGGTCGCGCCTGTTCAAGTCTGGGTTCACTTCATGAACATGGAGCGGGCGTCGAGAAATCCGCAGCCAAAGCGTCCGAGTTTTATGACCGGGCATGCAAGCTTGGTTTTGCCCGAGGATGCACGAATCTTGGCATTGCGGCCGAGCGCCAAGGTCGTGGGGCCGCGCTCTACGAACAGGCGTGTAAGTCGAAAGACGCAAAAGGATGTTCGCGGCTCGGAGTCGCATATCTGAAAGGCGAGGCCGGTGTCGAAAAAGATCCGACCAAGGCTTTTTTGGCCTTCAAGACCTCATGTGAGCTCGGTTACGGCCCGGGTTGTTCCAACCTGGGCGTGATGTACGAGGATGGTCGTGGCATCGATAAAGACATCGATCGGGCCGCCGAGCTCTACGACTCGGCCTGTGCGCTTGAGGAATTCCAGGGCTGTCATAACCTGGCAGCGATGTACGAAGATGGAATCGGCGTTCCCAAAGATCTGGAAAAGGCCACTGACCTGTACATGAAGGCCTGTGAAGGCGGGATCGCGTTCAGCTGTTCGTACCTGGGTTCGTTGTGGCTGAAAGACGCCGATAAGGCGCGTTTTGGCCGAGAATTGCTCAAACGTGGTTGTGACGAAGGCGATTCGTTCGGCTGCGACCAGCTCAAAGAAGATAACCCCACCTAAAGTTTTTGAATCATGGCGGGCTGTGCCACGTCTGAATTGCACGAAGGAGAATACCTATGCGCTTAGCTTTTTCATTTTTGACCGTATTGCTGGCTCTCACCATCTCGTCAGGGGCTTTTGCCAAAGACGTGATCAGCCATAAACCGTTTAACGAAATTCTCAAGACCTACGTCTCCAAGGGAAAGATCGACTACGCAGGTTTGAAAGCCAATGAAGCTGATTTCAAGAAATTTGAGGCTTATGTCGACGCTGTGGCTCAGGCCAAAGTCGACGGCACAAACGACGCGAAGTTGGCGTTTTATTTGAACGCCTACAACGCCACGGTCATGAAGGCTGTGATGGAGCGCCTGCCCTTAGAAAGCGTGATGAAGGTCGACGGATTTTTCAACAAGGTGAGCCATAAGATCGGCGGCAAAGACATGACGCTTGATCATTTGGAAAATAAAGTCGTTCGGCCTGAATTCAAAGACGCCCGCGTTCATTTCGGCTTGGTTTGTGGTGCAAAGGGCTGCCCGCCTTTGAAGAACAAGGCGTTCACCGAAAAAAACGTTCAGAGTCAGCTCGAGAAAAATA
>JBFFMO010001444.1:0-1281 GCA_041554035.1 Allomicrovenator sp.
ATCATCGATGCGCTTTTTGATCTTTTGGTGGAACTAGGCCAGCGACATGATGTGGATATTGTCTTCACGCTTTTTGACCCGCAGTCCTTTGCTGCGGCACAACTCGCGCGTAAGCGTCGCGTGAATGCTGGGGCCTTTGGCTGGGATCTGGATTCTCACCTTTTGGCTTCGGCCACTGATCTTGCCGAACGGGCCAAAACCGGGGGACTTGTGATGTTCTTGGGGTCGGGTGTGAGTGTGGGCGCTGGCCTACCGACCTGGCGCGACTTCTTAAAAAGGCTCGCCGATAAAGCGGGCGTCAGTCAGTCTGAACTCGAAGCGCTTCAGAAGCTGGATGCCATGGATGCGGGAAGTATCGTGGAGCGTTTTCTGGGCGGCCGAGACGCCTTGGAAAAGAGCACCCGGGAGCTATTGGACACCCAAGAGTGCTCCCTTCAGCATGCTCTGATTGCGTCGATTCCTCATGAAGCCGCCGTGACGTTGAATTACGACACCCTCTACGAAACGGCGTCCAAAGTTGTGGTCGGGGACGTTGCTGTATTGCCGCAAGAGCGCAATCCAAAGGCTAAACGCTGGCTCCTAAAACTTCATGGATGCGTCGAGCGCGGTGATTTGGTGCTCACGCGCACAGACTATTTGCGTTTTGGTGAGCGTCGTTCGGCCTTAGCCGGGATTGTGCAGGCGTTGTTGATTACTAAACACATGCTCTTTATTGGCTTTGGGATGACCGACCCCAATTTTCTGCGCATCCTTGATGACGTGCGTCGGTCCTTAGGGGATGTGAGCAATGAAAAAGACCTCTCCCATCCGATCGGGACGGTCCTCATGCTCAATCACGATCCCTTGCGCAATCTACTCTTTGATGCCGACCTGAAGATGGAGTCGATGGCATCTACACACGCCCCAGACTCAGCGCGCCAGCTCGAGATTTTTTTGGATCTAATGGCTTTTAAAAGCGCCTCAACGACTGCGTTCTTTTTTGACCCGACCTACGATGCGTTGCTGAGCGCCCGAGAACGCGAGTTTCGAGACGCACTCCAGACCCTTCATCAAGAATTTGTCGACGACCGTCCAGAAAATATCTGGGTAGAATTTGAGAAGTTGATGGGAAAAGGCGCGAAATAATGGCGATTTGACGATGCGGGGTGCCCACTCATCGTCCAGTACCCTGGAGCCCGATGGTCCTGCTGCGCGGTTTTCGGTAATCGGTTAGGGTGGCGCGCGTCTTTAAAACTGTCAGCGAGCCGTCATGATGAGACCCGAAACGCCCACTGATCCAAA
>JBFFMO010001445.1:0-1279 GCA_041554035.1 Allomicrovenator sp.
CGCATGCAGGCGTCGACCATCGGATAGCCAGTCTGCCCGGCACACCAACGATCGAACCACTCCTGATTCCAGTAGGGGTCACGCATGCCGTCGTAGGCCCGCGCCATGTTCTGGTACTCAATCGACGGCTGGTCTTCGAGCTTTTGCATGAAATGGCAATGCCAGTGCAGACGGCCTTCATATGAGGACAGGGAACCAAACCAGCGTTTGTCGATGTCGACATCCTTGGACCGGGCGCGCCAAGCATCGACGGCCTGTTTTGTGGCGTGATACGTTTCACGCATGGACACGGTCCCGTAGGCCAAGTGCGGTGAAAGGCGAGAGCAACCTTCCCAACCTTCGACCGGCGATGACATGTCTGCGCGATAATTGACGCCGCGTTCGGTCAGAAATCCTTCCAACGTTATCAATCCGTTTTCGCGCCCGCCGACTTGGGCGGAATGTTTTGTCGAGGCCTCAATCCCAAGATCCGCCACGTCACGTCGGCCTTCGTGCGGGACATCCGCGAATCTCATCGCCGGCACCGAAACCATGCGCTCGGACATGAATGCGTCCCATCGCTTCGCCCAGCCGTCTCGGTCGGCGAGCGGCCTGAAAACGCCGAACTGTGGGATTTCAGTCCACGGGATGATATTCGCACGGCACCAGCGTTTCACGGCTTTGTCCCGCTCGTAGGTCAGCGCGTTGCCGGTCTCTTCATGGCTCCACAACCCGTCGATTCCGTGGGCTTGATGCAAGCGTGCGAGCACGTCGACGGCTTCGCCTAAGCGATAGGTTACGCCGCCTAAATGCTCAGCCAATTCGGCATCAAGGCATTCCAACGACTGATTGACGAACTCGAGATGGCATCCGTCATAATCTGGGGCGGCCGCGATGCTTGGCTCGTAAATGTACAACAACACCAAGGGCCCGCGAGATGCTGCTTCGGCAAGCGGGCGGTGATCTGCGAGGCGCAAATCCCGTTTTAACCAAACGACCTGAATTCCCATATTGACCTCCGCGTTTCGGATGCACGCCGAGGTTCGTTGATGCGTTGAAGTTCTCTGTGCGGATATGCCAACAGGCTTCGAGCAGGCCTGGCGATGAGGAAGTCAGCCCAAAGCCAACCACGCCTGCTGCCACAATTATCCTCTCGGTCGTACTCATCGCCATGTCGGCGTGGGGCTATCTTGGTTCGGACACGCCGTCCACATCGGCGCTCATCCCGATGGGATGGGGAATCATGTTTGGGCTTTGTTCCATTGGCGTCAAAAGAGATCTAAGTGCGTCGCGACCGATC
>JBFFMO010001446.1:0-1278 GCA_041554035.1 Allomicrovenator sp.
AGACGGCCCCGATTACAGACGCCAGCAAGCCTGATGCCCTGGCGATCAGCGGGTTTTCACGCGAAGAGCACGAGACTTTTGAAGATCCCAAAATCGTGATGGAGCGGTTTTTTGCGTGGGTGATGGAGACCAACGGCAACGGACGGCCTGTATTTGCGTCCGATAACCCGGCCTTCGACTGGCAATTCATCAACTATTATTTCCACAAATATATCGGCGAAAACCCGTTCGGCTACAGCGCTCGCCGGATTGGCGACATTTACTGCGGCATGCAGATGAACGCGTATGCCCCCTGGAAGCACTTGCGCAAAACGACGCACGACCATCATCCGGTGAATGACGCCAAGGGAAACGCGGAAGCGTTGCTCGAGATGAAAAGGCTTGGGCTTAAGCTCTAGTTTTTAAATAGCGCTTTGAGGGATTCGCCGTAGGGCGCCTGTGCGACGCCTTTTTCGGTCACGATCGCAGTGATCAACGATGCCGGAGTCACGTCAAAAGCTGGATGTGCGGCGGTGATGCCTTCAGGTGCGATGGCCTGTCCACGAATATGGGTGACCTCGACCGATGAACGTTGTTCGATCGGGATTTCGGCTCCGGTCGGGGTGTTCAGGTCGATCGTCGAAAGAGGTGCTGCAATCATGAACGGAATGTTGTGATATTTGCAGAGCACAGCAAGGCTGTAGGTCCCGATTTTATTGGCGACGTCGCCATTTGCGGCGACTCGGTCGGTGCCCACGATCACCGCGTCCACCTGGCCCTGCTGCATGAAATAGCCGGCCATATTATCGGTGATTAAAGTCGCTGGAATCTCATCCTGCAGGCATTCCCAGGCCGTAAGCCGAGCGCCTTGTAGGTAGGGACGAGTTTCGTCCACCCAGACATGCTTCAGCTTGCCGACATGGAAGGCGGAGCGAATGATGCCAAGGGCTGTTCCGTAGCCGCCTGTGGCCAATCCACCTGTATTGCAGTGGGTCAGGATCTGAACGTTATCCTTCAAAAGCGCCGCGCCCTGCATGCCCATTTCGAGGTTGTTTTCGCGGTCTTCGTCGTTGATGGCCTGAGCTTCGACAAACGCCGCCGTGATGCGGTCTTTGGTCGGGATCTGGTCGAGCTTCGCAAGACAAGATTTCATGCGGTCGAGCGCCCAGAACAAATTCACCGCTGTGGGCCGTGTAGCTCGAAGTACCTCGGCAGCGGTTGCCAGATCAGCCATGAGCACATCACGATTTCTCGCATTGCTTTGCTGCGCGGCCAACGCCATGCCAAACCCGGCAGCCG
>JBFFMO010001447.1:0-1278 GCA_041554035.1 Allomicrovenator sp.
CGCGTCGTCCATCAATCCGAATATCCATCAACACGATATCCGGCCGGCGCTCTGACGCACACGCCAACGCTTCAGCGCAAGATGTCGCTATCGCGTAAGCGTCGTACCCCATCGATGCGAGTCGTTGCTGCAGATCCATCGCGAAAATCTGCTCATCCTCCACAATTAGAACGGAACGTGGACTCATTCGAACTCCTCATCGTGCACAGGAAACGTAACACTAAACTGCGTTCCTGCGTTCGTTGTTTTGGACAGCTCTCCGCGCAATTGGCGGACGAGCGTGGAAACGAGGTGAAGCCCCAAAGAATCAGGCCTTCCAGCCTCTTCGTCCATTCCCACTCCGTTATCAGACACAACCAATTCGGCCCTCCCATCGGAGATTCGACGCATCGATATTATGATTTCCCCAGGCGAATCCGGCCGAAATGCATGTCGCATTGCGTTGGTCACGAGTTCGTTGATGATCAAGCCGCAGGGAATGGCCTTGTTAACACTGAGCGGGAAGTCTTCGACCTCCACGGCCATGCGAACCGATCGCGAGCCTATGGCCTCGCTGATATTCTCCACCAGTTCAACAACATAGACGTCAAAAAGAACCTCAGCATAGTCCTTAGATTGGTAGAGTTTTTCGTGAATCAACGAAATCGCCTCAACACGTGTGCGGCACTCCACGAGCGCTGCAGCAGCATTGGCATCTTCCACGCTGCGGGCCTGAATACTCATAAGGCTTGAGATGACTTGCAGGTTATTTTTGACCCGGTGATGCACCTCTTGAAGCAAGACTTCTCGTTCACCGAGACTCCTCCCGAGCTCGGCGTTCAGGACCCGGAGTTGTGAAACCAGGGCGGTACGCTCGTCCTCTTGGCGCTTCCGAATCGTGATATCCTCGACGGAACAAAGCACGAAGTGTCCGTCAGCGGTCTCCACAGGATTCAGCGCAATTTCGAGAGGAACCTCCATCCCGTCCTTTCTGGCCCCGTAGATGTCGCGCCGCTCCCCCATCAACCTCGCCACGGGGTTAAAGTCAAAGAGAGCGCGATTGGCTGGGTGGCCAAGGGCATATCGCTTCGGGATCAGCATTTCGATGGTGGAGCCCAACAACTCCGCGCGAGCGTATCCAAAAATTGCCTCGGCCTGTCGGTTCACCATCGCGATCTTGCCCAGCTTGTCGACCATGATCATGCCTGCTGGAGCCGACTCAATCGCCACTTTGAATTGTTCATCAGCTTGCCTGCGAATCCGCAGGTCACGAATAATCGCGGTGAACATAGGCGGGTC
>JBFFMO010001448.1:0-1277 GCA_041554035.1 Allomicrovenator sp.
CATCAAGTTGCCCCATGGGCACCAGATTCAAAGCGGTCAAAAAGCAGCCGACCCAGCCCGCCATCGCCATCGGATGAAGCCAGACATCGGACCCTGCGGGGAGGGAGGGATGAAAAACCTGATTCAAACCAAACATCAGCAGGTTATCGCCCAAGGTCAGCACATCGGTGTCGGGGGGGATCGGACGCACATCGCTAAGCGCAATGCCGATAATCAGGATCGGCAATGCCACAACAAATCCCGCGATGGGGCCGCCTGCGCCAATCGACAAGAGGTCGATCGCACGCATCTTGGTCGCTCGCATCTTGATGAAGGCGCCGAAGGTCCCAATGAAAGGCAGCAGCCCTAAACCCGGAATGGGCAATCCTGGCAAAAAATAGGGAGGCGTCGCTGGGACGTTTCGCTTAAGGCATTGGAGGTAATGGCCAAGTTCGTGGACGCCCAGAATCGCGATCACAGAGATCGAATACGATAAGGCCCCACCCAATATGGCGAGGTCCTGCCACGAAGAAAGTTCGAAGGGATCGGCGCCCGCAAAGGACACGCCGGCAATTGTGGTCGTGACAAACGCCAACGCCAGTAACGCCCAATGACGCCAGATTCCGTGCGAACTCATTTTTTCTTCATCTTCCATCAGCCCACCGGAACCACATGACCGTCGATATCAAAACGGTAGAGACGTCCAATACGCTTCATCGAACCGTCAGCGGCCTTTCCGACTTGGCCGGCAACGCCGGTCCAAGGAATCATTGACCGGAGTGCCAGATATGCGGCATCCGGGCGCTTTCGCGCCGCAGCGGCCGCCAGGTACACAGCATCAAAGACTTCGGCTTCGAACGACGTAACTCGCCGCGATGTCGCGGCTTCGAAGGCGCGGTCGAATTCCTCGGCACGCCCCCCGTCATCGACGCCGCCAAACGTATCAAGGATCAACGCACCTGATGCCTTGGCTCCAGTGAGTTCCATCGAACTGCCACGCCATCCGCCAAGTCCCAGCAACTGAACGGCCAGCCCCGCTCCGCCATCACCGTCCTGGATGCCAACGGTCGACAGATAACCAAGGACGCGAGAGACGCGAGTGTGGAAATCAGGGATGAAAAGCACGTCGAAATCGACCCTTCGTCGTTGCCCAGTCGTGACGTAGCCAAATTTGTCGGCCTTCTTGTCGGCCAACGATTTGCCCACACCGATGTATCTGCGAGTGCCGGTCAATTCGTCGAGCGCGCGACGGAAGTCGGGCTTTTCGTCGCTGTAAAAAGCGGTGCAAGTGACTTCGC
>JBFFMO010001449.1:0-1274 GCA_041554035.1 Allomicrovenator sp.
AAACCGGATTTCATCACGGTCGATGGCAAAGAAGGCGGCACAGGCGCGGCACCGCTGGAGTTCTCGAATTCGGTGGGCATGCCCATGCGCGAAGGCCTTCGTTTTGTCCACAACGCTCTGGTCGGCTCGGGTCTTCGCCAAGACATCAAAATCTTCGCGTCGGGCAAGGTCGTCAATGGATTCGACATGGTTCGGGCGTTCGCGCTGGGAGCCGACGCATGCAACTCGGCGCGTGGAATGATGCTGGCATTGGGCTGTATTCAGGCTTTGCGATGCAATTCGAACGTGTGCCCGACGGGCGTCGCGACCCAAGATGCTTCGCTCTATGACGGTATCGTTGTCCCGGACAAAGCCGAACGCATTAAACGTTTCCATCGAGCGACAGTTCAGAGTTTCTTGGAACTCGCGGCGGCAGCGGGGGTTCGAGACCCACAGAATATCGATCCGTCGTACGTGATGCGCCGTATCGATTTGACCACGATTCGCACCTACGAGGATCTCTATCCCACGATCGAATCGGGTGCGTTGGTGTCAGGAAGTGCTCCGGACTGGATCACGCGGGATTGGGATCGAGCCACCCACCTGAACTTCTGAAACGACTCAGTCGGTCTCGGGAGTCCAGTCGCCTGAAATCGAAGTGTCCTTATACCCCTGATCTTTCTTGGTTTTCTTGATCAGCACCTGGCACGGCTTTTTCTGTTCGCCGTAGGCGAGGTCTTTACGCTCCTGATCGTCGTGATCTTTGAAGAGCAAAAGTTTTGAGGTCGGGTTGAGGTTTGCCATGAATTCTCCGTGGTAGGGCCGCAGTCTGCTGCCAATTCGTGTTGTCACGCAACTCTAAGCGTCAATTCCGTACTTTCCCGTGCGGCGTCCCTTCGTGGAACCCGCCCGGGGTCTGAATGCCGATCACGGCTTTGCTGTGGAATTCCTGACAATTCTTCGCGCCCGCATACGTAAACGACGACTGCACGCCGGTGATGACGTCCATAAGGATGGAGCCAAGGCTTTCGCGTCCCTCTCGCAAGTAGATTCGCGAGGTCGAGATGCCTTCTCGGAAAAAAGCCCGCTTGGCTTTTTCAAACGCATCGACGTTTGACGTGCGGTCGTGAACAGCACGCGCACTGGCCATTCCGTAATTTTCTTTGTAGAGCGCGCCCGACGCGTCTTCCCTGATGTCACCTGGACTTTCATAGGTGCCAGCGAACATCGTCCCGACCATCACCCGCGAGGCGCCGGCGGCCAAATAGAGCGCGACATCTCGCGGGTAACGAACC
>JBFFMO010001450.1:0-1274 GCA_041554035.1 Allomicrovenator sp.
CAACTGAGGCTCAGGGGCATGTAGACGATCAGGCCACTCGGCAAGTCCTGTGGAACCTCATCAACAACGCCTCCGAGGCCGACTGCTCCAAGATTTTGATTCGTCTTGAGGACGCCGGCGACGTCTGGCATCTCTTTGTCGAAGATAATGGCAGCGGGATACCCGAAGAAATTCGTGACCGCATCTTCGAGCCGTTTTTCACCACCAAAGCAAAGGGTACCGGATTGGGTCTGGCCACGCTCTACCGACTGATGGAAGAGCAAGGTGGGGAAATCAGGCTCAACGAATCGACGTCATTGAAAGGCGCTGCGTTTCGCCTTACCCTTCAGAAGGCACCGGCCACTATTGCTGCCGGACAATTAGCCTAGTGTCCGCCCATGCCCTCGAACCCCCAGAAATGATGACCGAAGATATCGAACGATCACGCATCCTTGTCGTCGATGACGAACAGAGCATGCGAGAATTCTTGAGCATCATGCTTTCAAAAGCAGGTTTTCGCGTCGACACAGCAGAAAGCGGCGAGGCCGCTGTGGCTCTGTTCAATGCGGGTGAGCGCTATGCATGTGTTCTTACGGACCTGCAAATGCCTGGGATCAGCGGCCTGGACGTTCTTGAAGCTTCACGGGCCGTCGACCCTGCCCAACAGGTCATCGTTATTACGGCGCACGCCACGCCTGAGACTGCAATTTCAGCGATCAAATTGGGCGCATACGACTACCTGATCAAGCCTTTCAAGATCGACCACGCACGGGTTGTCATCAATCGCGCGATCGAAAAACACGCCCTCCTATCCGAAAACCTTTTCTTGCGGAGCGAAGTCAGCGGCAAGGCGCACGCCACCAATATCATCGGCGAGTCGGACGCCATTAAGGGCGTCTTTGATTTGATTGCACGTGTCGCAAAGACCAAAACGACCATCCTGATTCACGGCGAGTCCGGAACGGGCAAGGAACTCGTTGCGCGAGCCATTCATGACTCGGGTCCACTCAGTGGTCCATTTGTACCGCTCAACTGCGGTGCAATCCCCGAAAGCCTCATCGAGTCTGAGCTATTCGGGTACAAGAAGGGAGCCTTCACCGGAGCCGCCCAAGACCGCGTGGGCATCATCGAAGCCGCTCGCGGTGGAACCGTCTTCCTGGATGAAATCGGCGAACTTCCACTCGGAGCTCAAGTCCGTCTGCTGCGCGTGCTGCAAGAGAAGAAGGTAAAACCCGTCGGGGGAGTTGAAGAAGTCAGCGTCGATTGCCGTGTCGTCGCGGCAACAAATCGCGACC
>JBFFMO010001451.1:0-1274 GCA_041554035.1 Allomicrovenator sp.
AAGCCGCCGAAGAAGCCAAAGCCGCCGAAGAAGCCAAAGCCGCCGAAGAAGCCAAAGCCGCCGAAGAAGCCAAAGCCGCCGAAGAAGCCAAAGCCGCCGAAGAAGCCAAAGCCGATCAGACAAGCGAGGCTTCAACCGGAGAAACGCCACCTACCGTCGTTCTGGCAGATGATTTCGACGAAGAAGAGCACATTTCCCATCCGACTCAAATCTTGCCCACGATGAGCGAGAACGCGCGCACGCCCGTCCTTTCCGAGAAAAAGGGATTTGAACGCGACCATACTCAACGCACTCAAAACCTGATGGAGCGTTTGGAAGGCCTCAGGAGCCCCAAACCGCCGATCCCAACCAAGCCCGAAGAGCTTGAGGGACAAATTGAGGAGTTGAATCGACTGCGTGAACAGTACCTCTCGCAACAAGACTGGAATGGGCTCGCCGGGCTCTACGAAACCAAAATCCATCTCTTTGAGGAGCCTGCGGAACAACAACAGATTCGATTGGCGCTTGCGACCATCTACGAAGCAAAGCTCGCCGAGGCACGTCGAGCCTTCGAATCCTACGTGTTCGCGTACGAAATACAGGGTCCAGCGCGTGAGAAAGCCCTTGACGGCGTTCGTCGCACAGGACGTTCGGAGGAAGTACAAAACTCCTACCAAGCATGGCTGGAAGACCGTCTCACGCTGGATATTGGTGCCGACGAACGGCGAGAACTTCAGGGCGATCTCGCACTTCTCTTGCATAAACGGGGCGACTCTCAGCGCGCGTTCCTGATGTTCGCGTCATTTCTGGCTGAAGACCCAGACCGCCACATCACGATCGAGAGCATCGAACAACTCGAAGAATTGGCCGAATCGAGCGGAGACGACGAGATCGACGGCTTTTTTGCGGACATCCTCGAATCGGGGCCAGGCGCTCGCGTCACGGAGCTGGTCGCATTGCGCGCTGGGTTGGCGCAGCTTTCCAGAAACGCGTCATTGCATGCGATCCCGATGTTCAGAAAGGTCTTGGAAGTCGCGCCCAATAATGAGGTCGCCTTCACCAACCTTTCACGACTTTAAGAGGGCGAACAGAATTGGACCGAGCTTGCAGGCCTGCTTCGCAAGCGCCTGAATCGAGCGTCACCCGATGCCCGCGCTAAGATCGAGGCTGCGATCGAGCGCGCGTATGAACAGGAAATGAGATCCGACTTCGAAGCCGTCGATAAGTGGAAGCACCTGCTCGAGGCCTCACCTGACGATGAGCAAGCACTCAAGCGTGTCATGTTTGGTTTTCAG
>JBFFMO010001452.1:0-1273 GCA_041554035.1 Allomicrovenator sp.
GATACGGCCAACAAGCTCATATTTACCAAAGTTGATCGGTTGTGCGAGGCGTTCGGTTGCCATGGGAGTCCTTCGTAGGTCTGGGGAGCTTAAACCAGGTTTGTTCCGCTGTCAGTTCTTCAGACCTATTAGTCCTTGCGTCAGGCCGTCGATTCTGACAAAAAAGCCGCCCCTTGGAGGCTCCATGAAACCGTCCCGCGACAATGAAAGCTATTACGACGAATTCGCCAACTGGTACGAAAATGAGCGTCATGACGGATATCATGCGTTTATCGACCGGTTGGAGTCGGATCTGATCCTGCCCTTGAGTCCCAATAAAGACGTGCTCGAAGTGGGATGCGGTACAGGGTTGATTCTTGATAAAATCCAACCTGTTGCGGGTCGCGCCGTCGGCATCGACTTGAGCGAAGGCATGCTGGAAGGCGCTCGTAAACGAGGTCTGGAAGTCTACAAATCAGACGCATGCAGCCTGCCATTCGAAGACGAAACCTTCGATCTGGTCTACAGCTTCAAAGTCCTGGCCCACGTGGAAGATATCGAGACCGCTTTAGCGGAGATGAGCCGCGTCACACGCCCAGGGGGCAAGCTGGTGCTCGAATTTTATAATCGCGCCAGCCTTCGGTACGCCGCAAAACGACTTGCTGGCCCCGGGAAAATCTCGAAAAAAACCGACGAAGGCGCCGTGTTTACGCGCTGGGATACCAAAGAGTCGATCGTTGCTCGTCTGCCCAAAGAGTTGGTGCCGGTCGACTGGGCAGGCGTACGCGTTTTGACGCCTTCGGCAGGATTTCATCGCGTTCCAGGCCTTGCCTCGCTGCTGCAACGGGCCGAGACCAAGGCCCGCGACCATCAGTACTTGCGCTTCTTGGGCGGATTTCTTGTGATTGTTCTTGAGAAACGGTCAACTTAACGTTTGGCGTCTGTGGCGTTCGTCACTATGATGGTCGTAGGGCGTGATTTGGCGTGACGATGAACCATCCCCAGTCTCTTTTTGATAATGAAGGTCGCCTTAAGTTTGAGCGATTTGATAAAGATGCAGCACAAGTTCTGCACGCCGCGAGAGATCTGCTCATCGGTCTCAAGCGCCAGATGTTCCTCCCCCTCGACCTACTCATCGTCCTGATCGAAAGCGACGATCGCACTCTGGCTGCCTCGGTTTCCGACGGAACAGACGGAAGCGTTACCCACGACGAATTGGCGGCTCGCCTACGCGTTCTGTCTCGCGAAATCGAAGAAGATCCGGCAGACCAGATGCCCGAATTCGAGCAAAAGA
>JBFFMO010001453.1:0-1273 GCA_041554035.1 Allomicrovenator sp.
ATGGGGTCATTTGCGGGGGTCGAAGTGAACGCGCCAGCGATGGTCGGGTTGACCGTGGCGCTCCCCAATTTGCCCAGAATCTGATTTCGCACCGTATCGGCCCGCAATCCGCCGGAGAGCTGAATCACGCCGTTTACGACTGCTTGAAACCCATCATGCGTTGTTGTTCTGCGGCCTGAGGAACGCAGCGAGGCGGATGGGAAGACAGCTCGCACCTGCGAGAAGATATGATTCGAAACCAGTTCTGGCGTCGTAGCTGCGGCCGGCGTGGTCAACGAGGCGACAAAACCTGCATAACCCGAAGTCGCGTCGTTGAAGGCATGGGCGTTCAATCCTGATACCGCGACCGAGGGAACACCGAGTACGAGTGCCAACTTGTAGTCACCGGCATTATTGACCAGCAATTGCGGGTCAACCAGATTCGCAGTGTCTTCGGGACGGCAGCCCAGGTACTGAACTTCGTCGCTGTCAGGTGTTCCATCACCGTTCGTGTCCGCCTTGCAGGGGTCAGACTCTCCGTTCGAGCACGCTGGGGCGAACACGCGGTTGACGCAGGTGCCGAGCATGCCGTCTTCGTTGAAGTCCTCGATGCCGTCTGGCAGGCCATCGCCATCGGTGTCTTCTTTGGTCGGGTCCATGCATCCAGAGGCGATTTCAGGTCCGTCCAAGATGCCATCGTCGTCCGAATCGATGTTGAGTGGATCAGACCCAGCGGCGATTTCGCCGCCGTCGTTGGCGCCGTCGCCATCGGTGTCGGCGCTTCTGGCGTCGGTTTCACCGGGATCGATCCGACAATTGGAGTTTTTATCTTCCTGACCGTCCAAGAGGCCGTCGCGGTCTGTGTCTGGTCGTGCAGGATCCGTCCCAAGCGAACATTCGCAGCCGTTGGTCAGTCCGTCTTGATCGCTGTCGAGCGCTGCCGAACAACGATCATCGACACCAACATCGGCCGCCATATCGAGAAAGGGATTGGGTGGGAGGTCAGGTTCTTCAAAAGCATCGCTGCCTCCGTCGAGTCCGTCATCACTGCCATTATTGGGCGTCGTTCCAGTTCGGCCAGGCTCACAAACCCGCGAAATCGGGTTCAGAACTTCCCCGGTGTCGCAGGTAATACCCGTGTTTTGGGTGTCGTCGCTGCATCCAGCAAAAAGTCCGAACAGTACAACTAGCGATAATTTTTTCATTTGAATCCTCATATCCCCGAAATGTAGCGATTTGCGCGACTTGCCACAACTATCAAGCCTTGTGATAGGGCTCGCCGCGCAAAATTGTG
>JBFFMO010001454.1:0-1272 GCA_041554035.1 Allomicrovenator sp.
GGGCAGGTCGCCAATAATTCGACCGACACAGCGTCCGCAGCACTGCTCTTTGTTTACGAAGGTGACCAACTTTCACCGCGGCGTGTCGCGCTTTTTGATGGCAATTATGTGCTTTCGGAAGCGACCGCGAATTTCCGGCTGGACGTCAATGTCGACACGATGCCTAACGGCGACCTTACCTATTATGTCCTTGAGGGCGATCTGGGTGGACTGGGCCCCGAGGGGGTTTCGGTGGACGGTATTCCCGGGGCGCAAGGTCCACTGGCGCTCTCGGACGCTGTGAATCCGGCAGATAACCCGTTCAATCGCACGATCAACACGACCAGCCCACCGCAGACGAATTCGATTGGTGTCGACATCGACCGTTACGATATCTCGGCGGCTTTGACTGCCGGAGACACAGCCGTTGCAGCCACCTACACTGCGGGCGAAGACAAAGTCTGGTTGGCAGTGAACGTCGTTGGTGTGAATCTTTTCGACCCGGTCTTGTCACAAAAATCGTTCAAAGCCGGAACGTTGACCGATCTGGATAATAACGGCGTGGCCAGTTCGGGCGATTCGGTTGAGTACCTGATTCACCTCGAAAATAGCGGTAATGAGGACGCAACGGTCGATGTGACCGACACGATGCCCGCCGAGTTTTCGTCGTGGTCTGTGGTGTCGTTGGGCGGGGGCACAAATGCCTCGACCGCCACGGTATTCAAGGCCCAAGGCGTCGTGGTTGCGGCAGGGCAGGTTGTGGAACTTCGACTCAAGGGCGTTTTGGGAGACTCGCCCGACAACACGGTTTTTGCGAATACCGCCGAGTGGTCCGCCCCTGCAGAAGGTGGCTTAGCAGGGTCAGTCACTTCCGAAACATTGACCGTGCGTGCCGATCAAGACGGCGACGGTGTTTTTGATGACGACGATAACTGCATTTCGGTTTCGAACCCTGACCAGGCCGATACCGACGGTGATTTGATCGGCGATGCGTGTCAGGGCAATCTTGAACCAGATATGGGAGTCGCGGACATGGGCCCCGAGGCAGATCTGGGCCCGGATATGCAGACGCCAAAGGACTTTGAGGTCGAAGGTGGTTGTTCGACCACCGGTCATTCTGACGTCGGGTTCTTGTTCCTTGTTGGCTTGTTCGGATTTTTCGTGAGGCGAAAGCGATGAAGTATTTCTTGCTGGTCCTGCTGCTGAGCGCCTGTTCGGATGCGTCCACACCGTCGCTTGGCAACAATTCGACCAATAATCAGACGACTGGAACGACGAATAATTCGACCAACA
>JBFFMO010001455.1:0-1271 GCA_041554035.1 Allomicrovenator sp.
CGCCACGGCCGCGATCCCCAGCGCCCCCATCGCCCCGCCTAACTGCGGCAGGTAAGGCAGCAACTGATCGATAATCGGCCCGAGTTTTTCCGCTCCCTGCGCCAGCGAGCAGCAGCACTGGCCCTTCGAGTGTTTCGACGGCTTCTCGCTGCTGGGGATTTAGGGTGTCGAGCGGAAGTTTCACGCATTGAGCCATGGGCAAGGACGCCCAAAGGATGCGTCATGATGCCTCCAACTGCAATGCGCTTGGGCGCAGCGGACTTGAGATCGAGCGCGGATTTCACTAAAGATACGCCGTTGAGATGGCTGCATGCGATACACGAGGAAAATCATGTCGAAATGTTGGTGGATGGCTTTGGTACTACTCGTTTGCGCTTGCGGAACAGACGCGCCCAATGAAAAGGGGACAACGGCCTGCACGACCGATTCGGATTGTGCGGTGGGAACCTATTGCGGTGATGCTAATGCGTGCATCAGCGATTGCGATATCAATACGCCCTGCAGCATTGGATCTTCGTGCACGGTGAATGGTCGTTGCAGCGCAGAAGGCAGTGTTTGTGAGGTCAACGACGACTGTGACGAACCTCCTGTCGTGTTGTCGTGCGACGGTGATGTGTTGGTGGGTTACGCAAACGTCGGGGTCTGTGACCTCAGCGGTGCGAATGCTGCCTGCACGTACTCGCAGATTCGGACTCCGTGTGAGCTTGGTTGCACCGCAACCGGTTGCGCCGCCGACGCCTGCGAAAGCAAGCTCTGTGACGTCGCTCCGGCACCTCGTTGTGGCGCCGATGGTGTGACTCGCATCACGTATGAATCCAATGGCGTGTGTGAGGGTGAAGGCCAATGCGTCTATCCCGAGGTCGCCGATTCGTGCGCCCTTGGCTGCGTGAATGGCCAGTGTCTGCAGGGCGCCTGCGAGAATATCGTTTGTGACACTCCGCGGGTTTCAAAATGTGATGGCAACGTCGCGATGTCTTATGCAGCTTTGGGAACTTGTGATGACACCAACGGTTCGCCTGTATGTGACTACCCTTTGACCTTCCAACACTGTGGGTACGTCAACGGCACGTGTGAAGACGCCGTATGCATTGATGGGATCACTCAAGTGGGCGGCGTTACGATTGTCGAAATCATGCCCAATCCAGCTGGAGGAGCTCATGAAGCCGATGAGTGGTTTGAAATCACCAACACAAGTGGCGCGGACATCGATCTGACAGGTTGGAAGATCGTATCGAAGGGCAGCAGTGCGGATCAGGAGCACGTGATCGCCG
>JBFFMO010001456.1:0-1264 GCA_041554035.1 Allomicrovenator sp.
AGTAGTTTGCCGAGGTCCGACCCCGACTTCATCGAGCGTTGTTTCCAGACAGACTCACCCGACCGTGCCTGGGTGGGCGACATGACTTTCATTCGCACCCGTCAGGGATGGTCGGCTGCTGCACACCATTGGCCTGGGCCCAATCTGCCAATTCGGTGTGGTAACGCTCCCAGATTATTTTTCGCCGCGCTTGGATTTTGTCGCGTGCCTCCAGCTGGCCCAATAAAATCGCGGCCAAGAGGTCTGACGGTAGGTAACTCGATCCGTGGTCACACCACGTGTATTTGTCGACCTGACCTCGAAAAAACTGCGAGCGATTGGTCCCTTTTTCCCGAATGATTTCTGCGCGATTGATGAGCTTGGCGTCATTCAAAAGAATCGCACCGCCTTCTCCGCACGAAAAATTCTTGGTTTCATGGAAACTCAAAGCCCCCATCACGCCCAATGTCCCAAGCTTTTTCCCGTTATACTTCCCAAAAAGCGCATGGGCGGCGTCTTCGACGACCGGAATACCGTGGCGATTGGCGATTTCTAAAATCGTGTCCATCTCACAGGCCACGCCTGCGTAGTGCACCACCACAATGGCCTTGGTGCGGGGCGTGATCGCTACTTCCAAGAGCGTTTCATCGATGTTCAGAGTGTCCTTGCGGATATCCACAAAAACCGGTGTCGCACCACGGATCGCGTACGAGGTCGCGGTTGAAGTGAACGTGAACGACGGAATGATGAATTCGTCACCCGGGCCGATTTCAAGCAACAACGCGGTCATCTCAAGCGCATGGGTGCACGAGGTCGTCAGAAGCGCTCGGGGAACACCAAGAGCTTCCTGCAAAAGCATCGAACACCGTTTGGTGAACGGTCCGTCGCCAGAAATCTGGCCGAACTGGAACGCCTCTTCGGCGTACGTGAACTCGGTGCCCACGCGGGGCGGACGATTGAAGGGGATTTGATCGGACATTTGGCTCACCTTTGAAGCGAGCCGCACTATGCCGCGAGCCAACTAGGGTGGCAAGACACGGCAATCGTAGCGCAAGAAATGCGGTAACCCAGCGCTGGCCAGCACCTGGTCGGAGGGACGGCGGAGGTCGAACGGGGATAAAGGAAAGGAAGGGGAGTGGCCTGAATCAGCCGTTCTGAGGACGGGAATCGCTTTGTTTTCTGCGCTCGATCAGTCGGTCGAGGTCCATGTCGCGCAACACCTGCCATTCTGCGTCGTTCACCATGACCGCCAATCGGACTTTCATGGTGCGAACTGGGCGTTCTG
>JBFFMO010001457.1:0-1264 GCA_041554035.1 Allomicrovenator sp.
GAATCGCGCAGCCAGACTCGCAAAACCCGCCACCAGTTCGTCTCGTTTCTCGTCACGCCACTTGGCCGGATCGAGAGCTGCCACCCAATGGTGAAGTTCGAGGCCAAGATCTGTTGCGTTTTGTGTGTCAGCCATACACGCCTGCCACTTATGAATGGTGGGTCATTATAGCGAACGCTTCCAGAATGCACACTCAGAAGATTTCATGCATTCTAAGCCCTGACGGAGATAGAGCATGAAGCTAAATTGGAAAGGACTCGCCGCGTTGGCAGCCGTAGCGGTGGCAGCATTCTTTGTTGTGCAGTACTCGTCGGACAAAGCACAGCAAGAGGCGCAGGAGGCCGAGGATCGCGCGCAGCTTGAAGCCATGGTGCATGAGATTCAGAAAGGTGTGACGCCCCCGCCGCCCAGAGGCGTGGTTCAACGCAACCTCAAGCCTTTGCCTGCACTGCCGATTCCGGAAGACATGCAAGAGGTGCCGGAAGCGCCTGATGAAGTCGGGGGAAGCCGCACCATTGGGGCGGGGTCGGTGCTTCGGAACAGCCGTCGCCAGGACGAAGTGCTGCACTTTGTCGATCGCTTTGCTGCCTCAGAAACCTTGTCTGAAAATACGAAAGACCAGCTGCGTAATATTCTGCTCTCGGAGTCCGATGCTCAGGTCCGCGCTTGGGGTACCAAGGACGCGGGACGCGTTGCTTCGTCCCGCCGCGAGGCCGAAAAATTGGCGCGCTCGCTGCTCACGAAACGCCAATTCGACGAATTTCTGCGAATGCGTGAGAACCAGCGGCGCACGCCGCAGGTACCGTTTAAATGAGTCAAGCCTTCAGGGCTTTCGCGTGAAAATCGATATGGTCTTCGATGAAGGTCGCAATGAAATAGTAGCTATGATCGTAGCCCGGCTGCATGCGCAGCGTTAGCGGATGGCCAGTCGCCTCGCAGGCCCTGATCAGCCGCTCTGGCTGAAGATGCTCGGTTAGGAAGGGGTCAGCGTCGCCTTGGTCTACCAGAAGATGAAGCCGCTCAGACGCCTGAGCGACCAGCTCGCAGGTGTCCCACTCCTTCCATGTCGACTTGTCGTCTCCCAGATATGCGCCGAATGCCTTTTGACCCCATGGGACATGGCTTGGGGCCACGATGGGCGAAAACGCTGAGACGCTTTTATAACGTCCAGGGTTCTTGAGCGCGATGACCAAAGCGCCGTGCCCACCCATGGAATGTCCAAAGATCCCCCGTCGTTCACCGTCGGCCGGGAAGCTGCCTTCGA
>JBFFMO010001458.1:0-1261 GCA_041554035.1 Allomicrovenator sp.
CGCGGGCCCGATGGCCTGCCTTGCGATTGGTTCGCGGGTGCTCAGGCCGATGAACCACGTGTTTCGCCGTGATTCGAACCGATTACGGTCAAAAGTGTTGACGTCCCGAATCCGAAAGTGGTTACGATAAGGCCAGACGGTTGAGATTTAGAGAGATTTATCATGAAGAAGATCTGGGTTCTGTTGCCATTATTGGTGCTCACAAATTGTGGGCGCTCAGACCTTTTTGACCGAACTAATTTGGATACAAATGGCGGTCCGGATTACACGACTCAAGACGTGGGAACAGACACGGCAGAGGCCGATGCAGGCTCGGATATTGGCGATGTTTCAGGGGGCGAAGGCAAGCTTGGCGAGCCGTGTGAAACGGGTCTGGATTGCGAATCAGGAATTTGCCGAACCTTTGATGACGAGGCGATTTGCACCATCCAGTGCGACTCCGAGTGCCCGGCCCCAGGTTTTGTTTGTTTTGAAAGCCTTTGCACGCCCGAGGATTATTGTCCCGAATCAGGCGACGGGCCCGGCTGCATCTTTTCGTGTGACCAATGCGATTCCAACGCCTCCTGCGAAGTCGCTGATTCCGGAGAAATCACCTGCACCTGCCTTGCCGGTTTTTCGGGCAACGGCCTGAGCTGTGATGCCAATCAATGCGACACGATGCCGTGCTCAGAAGACGCGACCTGCACCGAAACCAATAATGGTTTTTCGTGCGAGTGTCTCTCGGGTTGGATGGGCGATGGCCTTGTGTGTGAAGACATCGATGAGTGCGGCGACTTCACCGATAACTGTTCGATCAACGCGCGCTGCATCAATATTCAGGGCTCGTTTGTTTGCGACTGTCTGCCAGGATTCGAGGGCAATGGCGTCGCATGCATGGATATCAACGAATGCTCGGCCGACCCGACCCTCTGTGGTGTTGGGCTCTGCCAAAACCTGACCGGCGGTTATACCTGTTCGTGCCCGATGGGGACGACCTTTGATGGCACAACGTGTACGGGCGGCGACGCTTGTTCACTCGGTCTCGATGATTGTGACCCCAACGCGCAATGCTCGCCGACTCCCAACGGATATCAGTGCACCTGCAACGCCGGGTACACGGGCGACGGCATGACCTGCGCGCCCATTAACTCTTGCGTTCCCGCCTGTGGACCGAATCAAGTCTGCAACGCGGCACTTCAATGCGAATGCAGCCCCGGATTCGGAGGTCCAAACTGCGTCGACATCAATGAATGTGTGGCAGGCACGGATAATTGTTCGGCTA
>JBFFMO010001459.1:0-1261 GCA_041554035.1 Allomicrovenator sp.
GGTAGAGGTGAATCCGATTTCTGCGCACAGCGCGTCGTAGGAGGTTTGGTCGCGGCCCGGATGAGCGATGGCGACCGCGATATAGCCGGCTGCCGCAAAGGCCGGCGCCCATTTATCCATGCTTTTTAAGGGGTCGGTCTTTCCCGAGGCTCCACCGTGCGAGAGCACGATCAGGGGAGCGCTTTCGGTCAGGCCCATGGGCCGATAGATGGCCACGGCCAATGCTCGGTTTTGGCCCAGCACATCGTCGTAAGACAGCGTATCGAAAGTCAGCGGAGCCTGCACTTGGTACGTTTGCTCGGGTTCGTACAAACACTCAGTGCACACGGCGGCGTCGCTTGAGGCGTCTTCAACACCGGCGTCATCGGTCGTATTATTCGTCGCGCCAATGTCAGCGCTATTTCCAGCGTCACTGGTCATTACCGTGTTGTTTTCATTGACGATCGGAGTCTTTGAATCTCCGCAGGCTGTGGAAGCAAATAGTGCGATGACTGATGCCAGTCCGATGAGCTTCATGCCGACTCCAACTTGAATGGTCAGACCATAATATGGGTCTTCGTCTGGGGGGGCAAGAGAAGGCTTAACGCGTCAGCTTTGTCTGCAACATCGTTCCATAATTCCCAAGGAATTCAGCCTTGAAGTGGTGCAGGTCTTTTCCTTGGTTGAGGCGGGTCCACGTTTACCTGTGCTCTGGCCTGTGTGTAAATCGTTGTGATGCCACGGGGTTTCCTCGCCTTTTGGGCGTGCTTGCCGGCGCGGATTGCGTTTAGGGTGCTCAGACCTTCAGATAGACGAGACGAGCCATGGAAAACGCAGCCTTAATGGCCTTCATTGTGATTGGTGCTGGGGTCTTGATTGTTTGGACGATTATGACTCGAAAAAGGCAGCGCGCCACTTGGATGTTGGTCGCCGAGACTCTGGGCCTCGAATTTATCGATGATTTTTTCAACGCGAGCATCATGGGGCGGCTCGACGGCCTTCAGGTCTTTGTGTGCACCGAGGCTCGCGGTACGCAAAATTCTCGCCAGGAGTACACAATCATCAAGGTTGATATCGAAGATTTGCCGGAGGGACTTTCGATCGAAGCGGAAGGCATTGGCGCCAAAGTCGCGAAATTATTCGGCTCGGAAGATGTTCAGCTCGGTTTGGCGGAACTGGACAAAAGGCTGATGATTAAGGCTCAGGATGCAGCCAAGGTGCGCGATTGGGCACAACGGGAAAATGTGGCCAAAGCACTGCGCAAGTTGTCAAAACTGGACAC
>JBFFMO010001460.1:0-1259 GCA_041554035.1 Allomicrovenator sp.
GCCTCAAAATTTCGAATCCCTCGCACGTCGCGCTCAATCATTTTCAAGTCAAACCCTACCTGAGCGCAGGCATCGAGGCATCAACCCCCGAAGGTGTCGTCGCCATCGGTGGGGGCCGGCAAATCGACCGCGAATTTCACGTGACCGGTTTGCGCTCGGGGCGTTGGGTGCTTCATGGCTTCGATGTGAGCGTCCACGACCCCTTCGGGATGGTCGAGACCCGGGACTATTTGCCCGCCATCCATGCCTTCGAATTCTATCCTTTTGCAGGCTGGATAAGACGACGAAGGAAATCTGCGCGTATCCATGCCCCACAATCGATGGTGGGCGCTCACGCTGTTCAATCCAGGGGAAGTGGCACCGAAATGCGTGAACTTCGCGATTGGCACTCTGGAGACACGCTCCGAGACATCGCGTGGAAGCCTTCGGTGCGGGCGCGTCGTTTGGTTTCGCGCGAGTTTGAACGCGAAGTTACGACCACATCTTATGTCGTTCTGGACGTTTCAAGTTCGATGCGGGGCGGCCAGAAAAAAGGTCAGATCTTGGAGTACGCCGTTCACCTCGCGGTGGATCTCGTGGACACGGTGATCCGCGGCAATGACCGCGTCGGGTTCATGACCTTCGACGAAAAGCTCTATGGGCATATCTTGCCAGCGTCTTCGACGCGACAAATGCAAAAAGTTCTGCATCATTTGATTGGCCTGTCCACCGTGGTGGATCCCGAATTGACCGAACTCGACGACGCAGATTTGTACAGATTGGCGGCCGATTACGCCTTGGTTCAGGAACGTTTGGATTTTCGGAAGGGGGAGGGCGTCGATTCAGAATCAGGCGTCAACACGGCCCTTCTTGAACGATGGATCGCCACCGTGATCCAGCCCACGCGTCGCGCATTTGATTCTCCGGTCCTTCATGAAGGGGTCTTGAACCGGAAGACCAAATTGGTCCGGGAATTCCTTCAACTACGCGGGGTCGAGGTCCCTTACCGTGTCGAGGCTCGTTTGGGGATGAAGGAGCGCGGCTTGGTTCAGGCGATCGAGGAGATTACGAAGACTCGCCCGATGGTTCAGTCCGTTACAATCATCTCAGACCTCTGCGGGGTCATGAACATCGACCCCGTGATTCGGGCCATGCGAACGTTGCGACATAAAAAGGCGCACTTGTCGTTCATTGTGCCCTTCGGTCCGTCTTTCTACGAGGAGTCCGGGGCATTGGACGAGCGCTACGACGTCGCGCGAGGTCTCTTCACCAGTGCGGAA
>JBFFMO010001461.1:0-1259 GCA_041554035.1 Allomicrovenator sp.
CGACTCGAGGCTCTGCGATGGTTTTTCAACCGCGCCACCCCGCGTATTTGCGCTGGGTGCGAAAACCGTCCCCGAAGTTGCGCTCGCCGGGGCTACGGATGTGCCAAATTCTCGACGCAGATGAAAAGCCACAGACTTCGACTCTTCGTCGGAAAGCGGCGCGTCCAGCGTGGCATCGTCTGGGTTCTTTCCAGCAGCCTCCAACGCTTTGCGGCGCAGTTCTAGGACCAATACATCACGAATTTTTGTCATCGCCGCCGCATCAGGTGGGCCGCCCCACCTGCCACGCTCAGGGCTTTCGCACTCGACCTTGCCTTCCCATCCATGTCGCATCGCGTAACGGCCCTGAAACTGATTGAACGTCGACGGCGTGGCTCCTTTTTCGGGCCCCATCGGCGCGCTGGGAAGAGAAATCACATTCGAAGGCTGAAACGCCGGTTCCCGGCCTCCAACAATGGGATCGGCCTTCTTAAAGACCAGGTCCGCCCCCACCGAATCAGGCGAATAGCGCGCGTGCAGGCGAGTCAAAGTCCAACGACTCAAGGCGTTTTGGTTATCCAGATTCAACGCGTCAGCTCCAAGGGTCTTCATATCCGCCATGTCCAATGTCGCCCCGCCTACGGCACCGGTGGGGCAAGGGTCACAGCTGGTGGCCTGCCAGGCGTATTCAGTGACCACAGCCTTTGGGTTTTCCTCAAGCGTGCGGCTAAAAAGCGCCTCGTAGAAATTGCCAAAATCTTCTTGAACCCGGTCAGCCACGTCGATATTGGTTGGGATTGTGACGTTGGGCAGGTTTGCGACCTCGTATCTTTGGTCGGCCGCCAGAATGTAGACAAGCAGGTCCTGAGCCCCGCGTGAGTTGATCATCCCAAGCCTGACCGGCACGAAAACTCATCTGATTTGTAGTCAAATCGCAGCGGGCTCAACACGGCACGACCGTCCACAAACTTGACCTTTTCGACGTCCACCTTGGCGACAAAAAAGTACATGCCGGATTCGATGTACGGCTTGAAATAAGGCTCCGCACCGTCAGGAATTTTGTATTTATTGGTTTTGAGCCACCTGTCTAAAGCCGCAGCCTCATTGGTTTCGAGCACCACGATATCGTATTCGGCAACCGAAAACTGTGCCTTCACAATCACGCGTCCCGCCCCCTTGCCCATGCCGCCACCACCACGACCAAACCCAATCATCCCAAGGCCACTGGCACCGAACATGCCGATCTGGTCGGAAAGCCCACACGGGTCTTGCTCCCAATA
>JBFFMO010001462.1:0-1258 GCA_041554035.1 Allomicrovenator sp.
AACAGCCCTCTGCTGCGAGCCACACTCGCCATCACGCTGCCCATCTTTTGGCGTGGGGCCAGCGATATTCAGGTCGGCGTGGCGCGTGAACAAGCCCAGACGGAAGAGGCTCAGGTCGTTGAAAAACGCGTGGAACACCAAACACAGGTCGCGGCACAAAAGGCTCGGCTTTTGGATTCGACGCTGCAGGCTTTTGCCAACGAAGGGATACCAGAGGCCCGCAAAGCCGCTGAAATCGCCAACGCCACCTACAAGGCCGGCGCAATGCCCCTTCCAGACCTTTTGGTCGTTAGGCGAGAACTCGCCGCTGCCGAAGAACAATTTGCAGAACTATTGCTCCTTGCTGCGCTGGCACGAATCGACGTGTTGGCCAGCACTGGAGCCATCAACAACGTCATTCAAAACGATAACTAAACGGAGAAATCGAATGAAAAACCTGACCCTACTGACGATCGCCATGGCTCTTTTCCTTGTTGTCGGCTGTGACAAAGCCGAACCAACGGCGGCCACATCCGAACCCGCGACTGAGCCCGCAGCTGTCGAAAATCACGACGGCCATGACCACGCTGCGGAGGGCGAAAAACCTGCCGCAGCTGCACACGCACCGGCCGGTTACGAGCCTGGCAGCCATGAAGATTGGTGCGGTGGACATCAGGTCCCCGAATCGATGTGCACACGCTGCAACCCGACCCTTATCGCCGGATTCAAGGCGACGGGCGACTGGTGCGCCGAGCATGAAATGCCCGAATCGCAATGCCTTGCGTGCAACCCGGACCTCAAGATTGAGCGTCCCGCGAAAAAGGTCGCTCAGTGAAGTTTACGTTCCTGATAATCGCGATTTGTCTGTTCGTGGGGTGCGATGCGTCGCCGTCCACGGATAGAAATACAAGTCGCGGTGCCGGGCTGGAGCCCGGCGCACCAGTCGCAAATCGCAATGCGGGGCTGGAGCCCGGCGTACCGAGTCCCAATCACGAAGGACACGGGGTGCCGCTGGACTTGTGCACCAAGTGCAATCCGGCGCTGGCTCAGGTGTTTAAGGCCAAAGGCGATTGGTGTGCGGAACACGAATTTCCCGAGTCTTTCTGCCCGATTTGCCATCCCGACGTTGCGCCGCCAGACGTGAGCGATAAGGGAGGTAAAGCCCAAGTCGTGTTCAGCGACGGGCAAATCGAAGGCCGAGTGGTGCGATTTGTGGACCCGGCCATCGAAGAACGGTCGGGCATCAAGTTTGTAGAGGCCATCAAGGCCGAGGGCTCAG
>JBFFMO010001463.1:0-1258 GCA_041554035.1 Allomicrovenator sp.
GAACATCGAAACCAATATGGTGTTCGAATTGGTGGACGGCTCGTTGGAGCTCGTCGTCGACTCGGAACCCCGAATCATCACGTGGGTGATTTCGAGCAGCGCGGGTGGGGCTTTGCTCTCGCCAGATGGCCTGGAAACGTTGATTCGTGCTCAGGTTTATCCTCAGCTGGTCACGGCCCTTAACAGCTCTCTATCCATCGCGCTGCCCGTGCCCGATCTCTCGGGGTTGGGGACACTCGCCCCCGCACTTTCGGCGTTTGAAGTGGAATTCGGATTGGCCCGGCCCGTGGTTATGCGTGAGGGCTATCTGATGGTTGATGCCACCTTGGATGGCACACTCTGATATTTGACACATTTGTGTTTGATTTCGGGTTTACCAAGCCAAAAAAATTGTGTAACTCGCTCGCAATCTAAGCGGACCAAGCTTACCGGTCTCCAAGAGTGTGCAGGAAGTTATATGCTCATTCATCTGGACAAAAATGATGTCCTATTTATTTGTGAACACGCCACCGAATCGTTTGAAGCGGAGGACGAGGGCGAGGGATTTGCCGAAGAGGTAATCAAGCGCCTCGAAAGCGCCGATATTGAGGTTATCGAGTCTCGTTCTGGCTCATCTGCCGACGAGTTTTTCGTTGAACTCTTTATGCAATGGGACGGTACAGACGTCGCAGAGGTACTCGAACTCATCACCGAGACCTTGAGTAATATCGACATCGATTTCACCCATGACGAGGTCGACCTCGATGGGGACGACGATGATGACGAGTTCGACTCAGATTACGATGATGACGACTTCGACGACGACGATGATGATGCAGACACCAGCGAAGAATTCGATGGTGACAAGGACTGAAGGAATGCGGCGCAAGCCGCATTTTTTTTGAACACGACTCGGTGGATGCAGTGGCACGAATTGCGGTGATTGGTGGCGGAATCGCCGGGCGGTGCGTGGCTGAGGCCCTTGGTGTCGATGTCGATCTCTATGATCGTCCAGGCCCCCGCGCGTCAGACGTTCCTGCTGCCATCTGCCACCGGTTTCCCGGTCGGACATTTGACCCACCCGAGCATCAATCAAAGGCCTACAAAACCACTGCAGAGTGGTTCGAAAGGTATCCGCTGGGCGTGGAGCCGATTCGAGTCCTTCGAAAACCCAACCGACGTTTGACCCGCTCCCTGACGCGAATCGCTCCTGGAGTCGCTGTGAGCGAGTCTGAGGCTGGTTTCGAATATGGCGGCGCGTGGGTCGTAGATATGCCCC
>JBFFMO010001464.1:0-1255 GCA_041554035.1 Allomicrovenator sp.
GATACTCGTCCGCACCCTACTACTGCAATACGAATGGTCATGGCTTGATGAAGATCTTCTCACGGTAATACTTGAGCTCTTCAATCGACTCTAAAATATCGTCCAAGGCACGATGCGTATTCTTCTTTTTCGGGGGCAGATAGCTCTGCGGGTACCAACGGTTCAGCAGCTCTTTGATCGAGGACACATCCACGATTCGATAGTGCAAATAGGCGTCGATCTCGGGCATGAATTTTTCAAGGAACCGGCGGTCCTGCCATACCGAGTTTCCTGCAAGCGGAGCGGAGCGCTCACCGACATGCTCTTTGATGAAATCGAGCGTCATCGCCTGCGCCGTCGCGTTGTCGACGGTCGATTCTTTCACACGCTTGGTAAGACCAGACTTGCCGTGATTCTCGACACACCACGCATCCATTTCGGCCAAGGCCGCGTCGGATTGATGGACGGCAATCGTGGGCCCTTCCGCGATGATATTGAGGTCACCGTCGGTGATGATGGTCGCAATTTCGATGATGACGTGGCGATGGGGCTCAAGGCCGGTCATTTCCAAGTCGATCCACACTAGATTCTGGCTCATAAATTCCTCCGGAGGCGCGGCACTCTAGCAGCCGCGACACCGCATCTACAATGGGAATTGGACGCTTGACGAGCGACAGCTTATGCTCGTCGAAGACGAGGACATCAAGATGGCTCAAACCAACACCCATGCTCGATTTGTGCGCGAACTCCGCTCTCTGATTCGAGCGCCGTACAGCTTTATCCACCTGCAAACCTTCGAGGAAGAGCGTGCTCTGATCTTGCTGCGTGAGCTCGCTGCGTCGGACAACCGCGGCATCCGGGAATGGAGCGCGATCTCTTCTTTTGACGGGCAGCCATCCAACGCCGACTTCCTAAAAGCGCTCGCGATCATCGAATCATCGCCGCTTCCCGGGATTTTTGTGTGCAAGGACGTCTCAACCTTCATGGAATCGGCCGTCGTGAGGCGACGACTTCGTGAGATGGAAGCCCAGGCGGCCGCATTTCATAAGACGATCATCTTTCTGGGCTCCGAACCGGTGGTGGCCGCCGAGCTTCAAAAAGACATCACCGTGATCCAAATGCCTCTGCCCGACCGCGACGCGCTCTGGCGCGAATGCGAGGCAGTGTTTAAGCCCGAAGTCTTCCCCGACATCGACCGAGAAGCGCTGGTGAATGGGGCGATGGGACTCACTTCACGCGAGTCGCATCGGGCGTTTTTCCGCGTGCGCCTGCAATA
>JBFFMO010001465.1:0-1254 GCA_041554035.1 Allomicrovenator sp.
AGAGCTCGCCGAGCCACTGAATCGTGAGCGTTTCGGGGGCCAAAATAATCGCGCTGTCGATGCGACCCATACGAATCAGGCCCGAAGCAATCATGCAGGCAACGACGGTTTTTCCAAGACCCACTTCATCTGCAATCAACCACCGAACGTTTTCGGCCTGAATGGCACGTGCCGCGGTGTCGATTTGGTGGGGGAAGATCTCGACCCGGCCACCCATCAGACTTGGCACGGCACCCTGGCGCCGATATCCGAGCAGTCGATACCCGTCGAGCCTGTTGATGACATCTTCGATTCGGTCTGTTTCGCCCGCAACAAGGCGATCGATCAACGAGGGCGGGGTGAAGATGGGCCAAAGGTCTTCCAGCTCGGCGACTGACCCGTCAGCCAGCGTGGCGATGGAACCCACCAAGTGCGTGATGGTCGACTTTTGTTGGCGATATTCGACCTCGTCACCTACGCCCAACTCGATCAAACGCAGACCTGGTGCCTCTTTAGTCAGGCGAAGTCGGGTGGCGGTGTCAGGAAACAAAACATCGATGAAACGTCCTTCGATCGCGGTGACGATGCCGACGCCAAGTTCGGGGTTGTTCTGACGAACGAATTTTTGGCCTACGTCGATTTCCATGTCTTCACTTAGGGCGGATGTTGTCGTTCACGGGGCTTTGGAGGTCCGAGCGCGAGATACCACGGATATCGGGCTCGGTGCTATCTCTGAGGCCCACGAGTCCAGCTTGCAGGCGGGTTGAACTTCTTGCATAAATCGCACAATATCGCGTTCATCTTGTCTGACAGCCCGGGACCACCATGAAAATCCAAGACATCTACGTTGCGACTGACCTCTCCGAAGTTTCTGCCTCGGCAGCCCGATGGGCGCAAAATGCCAAGACGACCTTTGGCGCAAAGGTCACGGTGGCGCATGTGGTCGAAGTGTCTGTTTCGAATTGGTTTTCCAGCGCGATGGACACCTTTGAAGACCATCAGCGGGTCGAGAAGGCCAAAGATAATATTCGCACCTGGTACAAAGATGCGACCGGCGAACTTCCTGATTTTGTTGATATTCGCATGGGGAGCCCAGCGTCTCAGTTGGCGGCAATTGTTGGGGAAGAAGGCGACAAGTCGATGATCGTGATGGCACGTTCAGGCAAAGGTTCGGTCTCGAAGTTCTTTTTGGGCTCGACCGTGGCTCGGGTCGCAGCGATGCCTCCATGTCCGCTTGTGGTCGTTCATCCTGAGCACGAGTCATTGGAGCCGACC
>JBFFMO010001466.1:0-1253 GCA_041554035.1 Allomicrovenator sp.
ATTCTGTCCAATATCGGTGCGGGTTACACACGCTTTGTGTTGCGCCGACTTCGAGGCAAAGACCTCTCGGTCCTGCTCGATAATATCCTGAACCTTGAGCCCAGACTCAAGGAGCGCATCGGCTGGTTGAGTCAGGGTGTTCCCCTGCACGCGATTCAGATCGTGCGATACCTTCAAAACGAAGGCAGCCTGATTCAACGTAAAGGTCGTTGGGGGCTCAAGAAGGGGTCTCCGCGCGAAATCGACCTGCCACCCGACTTGATGAACCTGATGCGACTTCGCATCGAACAGGCCACCGCGCGTTACGCCGAAAGGCCGAGCCTCAAGGCGACCTTGGAATGGCTTGCGACCCTTGGCATGCGCACTCCGGTCGAACTTCTGGTGGAAGTCATCGGTGGCAACGCCACGGCCCTCGACGAAGACCTCTCGATCTTGCGAGACCAGGGAATCGTTCGCCAAGCGATGCATCAAAACATGATCTGCGTCGAATTCGACAACAGCCTTCTTCGCGAAGCGATCCTCCACGATCTGGCGGAGCGCTGGGCGAATCGACGTCTGCATCAAACCGCTGCCGAGCGCAAATTAGGCTTTTATAAAGAGCGTGGCGTCGAACTTCCCCTGGTCGAAATCGCCGAGCATTGGCGACAGGCCGGAGACGGCGATCGTTATCGCGACACGATGAATGCTGCGGCTCAGCGCTCGATGCAGCGACAAGACCTGCGCGGGGCACGGGACCAGTTCCGTGAGCTCGCGACCTTGCTCGAAGACCGCAACGATTACTCCGAATTGTGGACGCAGTCGCAAATCGCGATGGCCGAACTCGCATGGAAATTCGGCGAATTCGGGATTGCCGAAGACCGCTTCAAAATTGCGATTCAGAAAGGCGCCGCCAAAGGCACCGAGATCGGTCGAGCGTTCCGCGGACTTGGCCATCTTCTGGTGATCCAAGGCCGGCATAACGAGGCCCTGGAGTGGTATCGCAATGCGCTGGATTGGGCACGCAAGTACAAGGATTTGGCCGGAGACGCCAAGGCCCTCGTGGGCCTTTCCAAAGTACATCTGGTCACGGGCGACCTGCGCGCCGAAGAAACCGTGTCCGACCAACTCATAAGAATGCTGCCAAGCCTCCCTGCGGGTGAGATCAGCGGCAAAGTCCATCTTCATCTGGCCGAAGTTGCGCGACGACGCGGCGTTTTGGGGCGACGTCGCGACTACTTGATTCGCGCACGACAAGAATTTGAGCAGGCGCGCGA
>JBFFMO010001467.1:0-1242 GCA_041554035.1 Allomicrovenator sp.
GCTTTTTTTGGGGTCGTTGCGCTGGTGGGTTTTGGTCTATTGAGCCTCACGGCTATTCTCTTCGCCGGTTGGGCCTTTGGACTGGTCGGCATGGCAATTACAGCATTGGTGCTGTCTTTGGTGCATCTTGGCTTTGGACTGCACGCGTTTGCCAAAATTTCGGGACGGCTCAAAACCGACGAACTCGGACCTCGTTTGGCCGGTCAAGAACTCGACAGGAGTCGAAAATGGATGACACAGCTACCGGGCTCTCCACCGTCGTCTTAAAGAACGACTACAGTACAGAAGTTGTGGAGATCCAGACCAGTATTCGTGACGCTCAAGCCCGAATTGAAGCCAACCTGCGCGGCCTTGAGAAGGAAGTCACCCAGCGATTTGACGTCAAAGACTGGATTCGAACGAACCCCGGAAAATCCGTTGGGCTTGCGTTCGCGCTGGGTTTGTATGTAGGTCTAAAATGAATGTTTCGGAGACAGGAATGAGCGATAAAAGCGTAGAACCGGGCTTACACCCTCAAGAAGTCAGCGAAGAGGTACGTCAGACATTCGTCGATGGATACCACGAGATTGAAGAACGTTATCGCGACCTTCGTGAGCAAGCCTATAACGTCAATCGACGCGCGATGCAGGTCGTCGAAGACCATCCTGTTGCGTGCGTCGCCGGGGCATTTGCCGTTGGGTACTTCATCGGAAAACTCGCTAAGAGCCGCTGGCTCGTCTAGGAAAACCATGAACGAAGAAACACCCATCACCTGGTCACCAGAGTCGCTGACGCAGACGGTCAAAGAACATCCATATATCGCCATGGGTATCGCTGCTGCGGCGGGGTACGTATTGGCGGGAGGGCTACCGACCCCGTTTACACGTCGGATCGTGCGCATCGGAATGAGGGCAATTTTTGTCCCACTCGCTGCGTCTCAACTCAAAGCACTCACTGCACCGGCAGACTTACTCGCGGATGAATCATGACACGGAGAGACGAAATGGATTGGAAACGCGCTTTGGAACAAGCTCAACGTTCGATGACTAACACCTACGACGGCGTCCACTCGGGAGTACTCGACCGATTGGGTCTGGAACAGAAACGTTCCACGATGGAGTTGGTCCTTCCCGCACTTGGCATTTTCGGGGCAGGCATCGCCGTCGGAGCGGCCCTCGGAATCATGTTCGCGCCCAAGCGCGGAGATGAAATTCGAAACGATATTCGCCACCGCATCTCGGATATCCGTGACCGCGGCGCAGA
>JBFFMO010001468.1:0-1240 GCA_041554035.1 Allomicrovenator sp.
CCTGCCTGGTGGTCGGGTGTCGGGTTGTCGGGTTTCAGGAGGGCAGGTCGCCGGGCCTGCGCACCAGTCACCGGATAGGGCCTGCACCGGTCGCAGAATCGCAGCAGGCAGGATGCCTGAAGACCAAACGCAGATACGATCGACCGACAGCCGACTTATCGGACGCGTATCGAGAGGGATAGGCCGCGGAGGTTCGCTTCGGCGGCCATTCCCATCTCGTCTTCCCGCGCATCTGGGTTGCCGAAATGGTAGCTCGTGGGGTGAATGATCAGTTTATCCAATTCGATGGATTCGACCATTTGACCGGCATCGTGGGCAAAACTGGTTTCGATCATTCGAATATTTAGTTTCTTAAAGAATTTGGGGATTTGCGTGAACCCATACCAGCTCACCCCAGCAGCTTGAGGGTAAACCACGTGAATCACACCGACGCCAAAATCGTAGGTGTTTTCGGCGGTTTTGTGCGCCGCAAATTCTTTGGCCGAAAAAACCTGCAGATCTGTGGTTCCGGCTTGGATGGTTTCGGCCAAGAGAATTAACGCGTCTTCCATGGCGTCACGTTCTGCCGCGGTGCTGTGAAAAGGAGCACGACCGACGTACTTCGCAACGGTCCAGCCGTGAGTGTCGCTGCCTTGTTCAAAATACGAGGTGTCTCCCCACACTTGAAAGCGTCGAACCGACTCGCCGTCAAAAAGCAAGGGTTTGGCGTCGGCCGGAAGGTCGAGGGCCAGGCCATTTGCGCCTGTGATTTCAACGCCTTCGACGACGGGAGGGGTCGCGCTTGGTGCGGAATTTCCTTTGGGCGGCTCCCACGTTCCCTTTTTTAGGAACAGTGACAGATTCACTGGACCTTCGGGCGTTTCGAAAGTCGCCTTAATCACGTGCGAGCGATGCTCATAGGGGATGGGCACCGCGGCAGGTGTAGCCAGATCTCTTATGATTTCCGCGGGGCCCGTCGTGGTCGACAGGTCCAAGGCGAATAAACGTTTAGCCAGGGCGGCGCCCACTGAATCAGCGGTCGCCTGAGATGCTGGTGGGTTTTCTTTAAAAGTTTCCAACGTGATGGGGGCTTTTTTGATTTCTTGAGGTTCGACTCCTGCGGGCTTTTCGGCTTCAGGCTGCAAGGTTTTGTTCAGGCGCTTGACCTCGTAGCCATTGCCTTTGAGGCGTTCGATGATGCCGTCGTAGATGTCCGGGGCCATTTGAGGAGTCCTGCTCAAAATCCACAAATAGTCGCGGC
>JBFFMO010001469.1:0-1238 GCA_041554035.1 Allomicrovenator sp.
AGCGTTCTACCCTTGAGAGAGTAGGCGTATGTTGACCAATCTTAAAACGGCCTGGCAGTGGTATGCCAATCCTTACCAGGTTCTAGATCGCTGCCTTGCCCGACAAGAACAGACCTGTAGACTTTCGCTACCGGTTTTGGGCAGGGCCTTGATGACCGGCGAACCGTCACGAATTGCCGTCGCCGCTCCGGCGACTTTTGAAATCTTTGCCCGCGGAATCCAAGCGGAAGGAACCCATCATGAATAAAAAAATCTATGCAGTGGCTGGGGCGATTGCCCTCGTCATCGGTGGAATGGCCGTCTGGCACTTTAACGGCCATCCCGGCCCCGACCACGACCCGCACACGGGCAAGGCCGAGGACCATACTCACGGAGACGCACATCCTCCGGCCAACACCGAGAGCGCACCTGAGCACGGACATGACGACCACGCAGATCATTCGGCCCACGGCGCGAGCGACCAAAAACTCACGCTAAACGACGGACAGAAATGGGCCACAGACGAGCCCCTGCGCGCAGGCATGTCACGCATGCACAGCGCGGTGATCCCGGCCTACAAGTCCTTCAGTGACAAGACCATCACGGCCGAACAAGCTCAGGAGCTTGCCACCACGATCAAGACCGAGATCGACCTGATCTTTCAAAACTGCAAACTTGAACCCAAAGCCGATGCGGCCCTGCACATCGTTTTGGCCGAGTTGTTGGGTGGGAAGGCCGCCATCGAAGCCAATCCCAGCGACCCGGAAGGCGTGCCACGCATCGTCAACGCTCTGCACAGCTACTCAGAGCACTTTGACCACCCGAACTTCTAGTTTTCGTCCGCTTCATCCTGGGCGTGCTCGCCGTGGCCGTACTTCTTTAACTTCCGATAGAGCGTCGCTGCGCCGATCCCGAGCTGTTTGGCGGTACGCGTGCGGTTCCCGCCATTGAGCTCCAAAACGGCGAGGATATACTCCTCCTCGACTTCACTGAGCTCTTGCACAGTATTTTTGCGAATCGTCGGCTTGGCAAAGGCGAGTCGGACTTCTTCTGGCAGATCCTCAAGCTCGACCCGAGTGCTTTGCGCGAGCGCTACGGCGCGCTCCATGGCATTTTCCAGTTCACGCACATTGCCCGGCCAGTCGTAACGAAGAAGCTGATCCACGACGCCTGGAGCCAGCCCCGATATCTTGCGATTCATCCGGATCGCCGCGTCGGCAAGCAACAAACGCGCGAGAGGCAGAATATCGTCTCGACGA
>JBFFMO010001470.1:0-1237 GCA_041554035.1 Allomicrovenator sp.
ACACGCCTGAAATCAAGACCATCGATGTCGTGGATATCTCGGCCGATACGCTTGCGCTTTCGGACATCGTGTATCCCGACCCAGCCACCCATCCTCTCAAGGATCCACGCGTGTCGGTCCACGTAGAAGACGGCCGCTATTTTCTGGAAACGACCGAAAAAACCTTCGACCTCATCACCGGCGAGCCGCCTCCGCCAAAAAATGCGGGCATCGTAAACCTGTATACGCAGGAGTATTTCCAGCTGGCGCATGACCGGCTGAATCCGGGTGGTTTTTTGACGTATTGGCTGCCCGTACGTGAGCTGCATGAGTCCGATTCCAAAGCCATTATTTTGGGTTTTTGCGAGGTCTTTGACGATTGTACCTTATGGAATGGATATGGCCTCGATTGGATGCTGGTGGGCCGCAAGAAAGGCGGCGAGACTGTTTCAGATTCAAGGTTTCGCGCACAATGGAATCCACCCCGCGACGAGATCATTGGTCTGGGTTACGAACACCCAGAATCGCTGGCAGCGATGTTCATGATGGGTGCCGACCGGCTCAAAGAAATCTCGGCTGACGCCCAACCGCTGGTCGACAATTTCCCCGCACGGCTCGCCCCGGATACGCCACCAAGAGAGGCCTATCGCAACTACGTTCATTGGCTGGATTGGGAGCGTTCACGCGACGAATTTGCATCAAGCCCCACCATCGCGTCATGGGTTCCAGCCGAAGTTCGCGCAAATATGGGCGACCATTTTTTATGGGAAGACATGATTGCCCGCTCCGAATTCATCCCCTTCGATGGCATGGCGGCCCGGCTCAAAATTGCCGAGAAATTCCTGACGGACACCTCGCTCAAGGTCGCACCACGCAACGTATTGGGAACGAACTCTGACATGGTCCAGGCTGCTCAAATCGCGAAATCTAAGGGCGTTCAAGACCCGGAGATTCAACGAGTCTTGGGCCTTCAGGCGCTGGCGAATCGTGAGTACGACGCTGCCGCGCTGGCCTTTGATGCCGCCGGAAACGCCGAGCTTGGGGCCTTTGCCAGGTGCATGAAAATCAGTCCCGGTGAATGCACTCCGGACTCGCCAAAATAATCACCATAAAATCTCTTCGGCTTCGCCGGATTCCTGCTCAGTGATTGCCGAATCCGGGGCAGTGTCAGGCGACAACAACGCTGCAATCGACACCACTTTTCGAATCAACACCATAAGCTCGTCGGGATCCCGGACAGCTCCGAGCCGTTCGAAAG
>JBFFMO010001471.1:0-1237 GCA_041554035.1 Allomicrovenator sp.
GAGCTGCTGACGCTTGGGTCTGCGAGTATCGACCGCCTCGATGACGCACGAACGCTCTACACGGCCATCAAGCGCCTCAAGGAGTATCGCGAGGTCGGAACCGACGCCACGCTCATCGCCTCGGCTTTGGTTCGCTACTACAGCCGAATCGACATCAAACCCGACGAACGAAAACGAATGGTTGAGGAGTTCGAGATCTATCTACGAGATCTCGCCACGACAGCACAGGAACGATCCAATCAGAATCGCAAGAAGTCTGGAGACAACACGCAGGTGGCCAAAGCCTACCGCGTCTATATGGACACCTTCCGCGATGCGAAGGAGCGACCGAATATGCTCCTGAATCAGGCGGATGTGCTTGCACTCGCAGACCAGGATCTTGAGGCAGGCCTTGCTTCCCTTGAGGCGGCCGACTTGTTGGAAGACGACAACGAGCGCCGTGATGCGTTGTACGACGCGGTCGTTCATTTCCAGACCTCGCTCGAGAAAGCCTCGGGCCGTGGTCGTTATGAGCGCGTGGCTGCGCGATCGTCGCTGCGACGCGCCGGTGCGACGCTTCTGTCCTACAAGCTGACCGACGACAAAGAGCGACGCGTGAAGTTCGCGATCGCTCAGGCCGTCTACGATGAAGGCCTTTACGTCCAAGCCATCGATAAGCTGACGGCTGTGGCCTACGAGTTCCCACAGACCACCGAAGCCGATGCCGCGATTCGCCTGGCATTGGACTCCTACAACACGATCAATGATTACGACGGTTTGATGTACGCCAGCCGACGTTTCATGGACGCGTCCAGCCCCGCTACCCCCACGCTCAAGACGGATATCAAGGGTGTGTTGGCGGCGACCGAACAGCGCAAACTCGACGAACTTTCGCTTAAGGCGGCGGGCGACGAGGGTGGCGATATCAGCGTGCTCATCAAGTTTGCCGAGAAGAATAAGGGCACGGAGCTCGGAGAACGAGCGGTCATCAATGCCTTTGTTGCTTCGCGCGCCGTGGGCGATTCCGAGAACATGTACAAGCTCGCGGACTCGCTCGCCAAGAATTACCCCAAGAGCGACCAGTTGCCTGGCATCTTTACGTCATTGGCGCAGACCGCGGTCGCTCGATTTGATTACGACTTGGCGGTCAAATTCCTGAAGCGAGCCGCCGACGTGAATCCCGCTCAGCGGGTACACGGCTTCGAAGATGCCTGGTCCGTAGTCCCTGTTGGTTGTGGAGGTGTCGGAGATGACAACC
>JBFFMO010001472.1:0-1235 GCA_041554035.1 Allomicrovenator sp.
GATCTGGCTCGACAAAATCCCGCAGCGCCGTAAACCCTTCGTCGAAATACCGAACACCAGCCCGCGCATCAAATCCCGCATCGCTTACCCAAGCAACCGCTCGTCGGATGGACTCGCGGTCCAACTCCCCTACTTCGGCCATGGTTTTTGCCAGCGACGTAGCATTTGCCAGCAGCGCTACGGGACCGGTCAGAAGGCTAAGTGTGGCGCCAAAAATCTTAGGGCCAATCGACTTACCTCTTGAGGCCGAAGACTCATCGGGAATGCCCAGCGAGTTCGAGAGCCTGTCGAGCGCCTCGATACGCGAATCAAAGAATGCGTCCGATCTACGCATGACCGCGACAAAAAAATCCATTGCAAGCGAATGGGCTATCGCAAAGGCAATAAGATCGCGTTCACCGTCATCGAGCAATGCTTGGGAAAGCATGACAAAACCAATGATCGATGCCGGCCTGCTTCGTTGGGAAACACTTAAAAGTCGTATCTCACCGCGTGACCAATCTGGACGATTCGCAATCAGCTCTTCCAACACCTCTTGCTGCACTTCCATCAGAGTCGAGCTTCGAGCAAAGTCTCGAGCGCAACTTGTGCCTCCGAAAATTTGGAGATGCCCTCGGCTAGTTTATCGGTGGCCATCCTATTTTCAGCATGCATCGAATCAAAAACCGATTTCGACATTTCGATTTTTTCGATGTTCATGCCCTTGGCCGCACTCGGATCGAGCTTACGCGGCAGGGTTCCCGACGTTTCCTGAAGTTCCTTCAAAAGACTCGGAGCGATGGTCAGCAAATCGCAACCGGCAAGTTCGGTGATTTCGCCCATGTTGCGGAAACTTGCGCCCATCACCTCGGTTTTATATCCGAATTTTTTATAATAATTATAAATTTGAGTCACCGACACCACGCCGGGATCTTCTTCGGCAGGATAGGAATCCTTGCCCGTTTCCTTTTTGTACCAATCCAGAATTCGACCCACAAAAGGCGAAATCAGCGTTGCGCCAGCTTCAGCACAAGCAATGGCCTGATGAAGTCCGAAAAGCAGCGTCAAATTGCAGTGAATGCCTTCTTTCTCAAGAACCTCGGCGGCCTTGATGCCTTCCCAGGTCGATGCAATCTTGATCAGGATTTGGTCCTTACCGATGCCTTTTGCCGCATAAAGACCGATGATTTGATGGGCCTTGGCAATCGTGGCGTCCGTATCAAAGGACAGTCGAGCATCAACTTCCGTGGATACCC
>JBFFMO010001473.1:0-1234 GCA_041554035.1 Allomicrovenator sp.
ATACGCAACGTTGGTAAGCGCTGGAAACTCAAGGGTGTGCATCGGAGTCGTGTTGTAGGTCGAGATCAAGGAGCCGGTGATGGTTTTGAGCGACTTGAAGTTGATGCTGTTGAAGATCGACGTCGGGTAGATGAGGACGTTGCCTGTGACCGACTCCAGATGTTGCAGCGCCTGAATCTCGCGTGCCGAAGGGGGCAGGATATCGGTGCCGCTGATCTGGATCGTTAGGTTTCCTGTGATCGTGGAGCAGCGTGAGTTTTCGATCTCAAGCATCGCTGCGTAGGACCGGATATAATAGTTGTTGCGCGCGTCATGCTCGATGTAGTCGGCGCAATCGACCGAGGTGCGGTTCAAGTAACCAGCTGCGTCGGCGAGTCCGAGCATTTGCATAAGGGCTGTGCGACCGACGTAGGGGACCTTGTCGAGTGCGGTCAGGTCGGCAAAAGTCTTGTCGTCTGCCGTCCCAAAGTTTCCGTCAGCGCCGGCGCGGTATTTCGCGACGTTCTTTGCGGCCGTCTTGTGCATTTCCGAGTCGAGTAAGTCGCGGAATGCGGTTCCAGCGGCGTTGTCGGCGAGTGCTTGATTGGCAAAAGCGACGACTGCGTCTGCTTCTGGCGAGCCTGGGCGAACCGAGAACGAGTCGGATTTGGCGTCCAGAGTCTCGAGTCCATTTTCGGCATCAAGCGGAGCGTCATTGGCGTCCATCGACTCACCGCAAGCGACGAGCATTGAACCAGCGAGCAGAAGTGGGAGTAGATTGCGTGTCTTCATTTGGGGGCCTTGAGTTAAGTCGTTGTTCATGGAAAACAACCTATCGATGGGCATCCTGAAGATGAACTGAAAGTACCTGAAAGATGTGTGTGTAGGTGTGCAGGTGTAGGTGCTTGGGCAGTGAGGAAATTCGAACAAAAAAAAACCGAAGTAAAATGCTTCGGGTGTTTTTTATGATTTAAAACTATGGGAGCGATTAGCCAGGTTGTTGGCCGTTTTCCCAGGCGTTGTTCAGACCTTTTTGGAAGAACATCGGCCCGACGTAGACGAAACCCAGAAGGAAGATGTTCAGGCCTGGTTGATCGGGTTCGACACCCCAGCGACGCTGGATTTCTTCGACGTCGTTACACATATTCCAAAGTTGGAAAATGGCGTAAAGACCGCATGTGAGAACGCCGAGCAGGATGATCTTCATGCCGTCGTATTTTTTTTCACCAAGACCACCGTTGATGTCTTCGGCCCA